>NZ_JBPQTP010000193.1:0-5360 GCF_051386395.1 Micromonospora sp. URMC 106 | reverse complement strand
ACCCGCCTGACCCCCACCCCCCACTCCGTCGGTCCCGCACCGTCGGCCCACGGCCGTCCGTCCCGCACCGTCGGCCCGCGGCACGCGGAGTCGCGGCGCTCGCCCGGCACGGCGTGCGGGAGCGCGGGCAGGGGCCGGGGGGTGGAGAGACGCTTCGGGCGTGGCCGTCGTCGAGAGAGCCAGCGACGGCCGCGCCCGGAGTCCCGGTGCCGGAAGGGTCGGCGGTCAGCGGGCGGCGAGGCGGGCGGCGCGGGCCGCGCGCTTCTCCTCGAAGCGGGACGCGGCGCGCTCCAGCTCGTCGAGGTGGGCCGCGATCTGGTCGCGGGCGGCCTCGCCGTCGGCGTCCAGGCCGGTCACGTTGAACACGTCCCACTGGCGCAGCACCGGGACGAGCACCTCGTCGCGGTGCTGGCGCAGGTCGTAGATGCCGGCGAGGGCGATGGCCACCGACTTGCGGGCGAAGCCGTCGATGCCGTTGCCCGGCATCTGGAAGTCGGCCACCACGTCGGCGACGGCCCGCATCGCCTGGCTCGGCGCCAGCTCGAAGGCCGCCGCCAGCAGGTTGCGGTAGAAGACCATGTGCAGGTTCTCGTCCGCCGCGACCCGGGCCAGCAGCGCCTCGCAGGCCGGGTCGCCGGTGACGCGGCCGGTGTTGCGGTGCGAGATCCGGGTCGCCAGTTCCTGGAACGAGACGTACGCCAGCGAGTGCAGCACCTCGTCGTCGTGCACGTTCTGGTAGCCGGCCGACATGTGCGTCATCCGCGCCCGCTCGAGGGCCACCGGGTCGACGGCCCGGGTGACGGTCAGGTAGTCGCGGATGGCGGTGCCGTGCCGCCCCTCCTCGGCGGTCCACCGGTGCACCCAGGTGCCCCAGGCGCCGTCCCGGCCGAACAGCGTCGCGATCTCGTGGTGGTACGAGGGCAGGTTGTCCTCGGTGAGCAGGTTGACGATGAGCGCGGTGCGGGCGATGTCGGGGATGGTCGAGTCGGTCTCCGCCCACGCCTCCCCGCCCAGCGGTCCGTCGAAGGTGCGCCCCTCACTCCAGGGCACGTACTCGTGCGGGAACCACTCCTTCGCCATGGACAGGTGCCGGTCGAGGTTCTTCGCGACGACGGGCTCGAGTTCGAGGAGCAGGGCGGTTTGGCTGAGTACGGTCACGACGATCTCCCTACGGTGGCGTAACTTACGCCACCGTAGGTCCGATCGGCCGTACGCGCCAGTAGTGTCTCAGCTGACCAGCGGTTTGAGGTCCGCCCGGGGCGGCGTCCACTCCCCCGCCGCCGCGGCGACCTGCTCGCCGGAGCGGATGTCCTTCACCTCGTCGGCGGCCCCGTCCGCGCCCGGGAACCAGACGTACGGGATGCCCCGCCGCTCCGCGTAGCGGATCTGCTTGCCGAACTTCGCCGCGCTCGGCGACACCTCCGTCGGCACGCCCCGCCGGCGCAGCGCCTCGGCCACCCGGTTGCTGGCCGGCCGCTGCTCCTCGCTGGTCACCGCGACCAGGACGCAGGTCGGCACGTCCCGCGACACCGACAGCGCGCCGGCGCCGAAGAGCAGCCCGAGCAGCCGGGTCACCCCGATCGAGATGCCCACCCCCGGGAACCGGGCGGCGCCGGAGCTGGCCAGGTTGTCGTACCGGCCGCCGGAGCAGATCGAGCCGAACCGCTCGTAGCCGACCATCTGCGTCTCGTAGACCGTGCCGGTGTAGTAGTCCAGGCCGCGGGCGATGCGCAGGTCGGCCACGCACAGCCCCGGGGAGTGCGCGGCGGCGGTCTCCACCACCCGGACCAGCTCCTCGACGCCCTCGTCGAGCAGCGGGTCGGTGACACCCAGGGCACGGACGGCGTCGGCGAAGGAGGCGTCCGGGGCGGAGATCTCCGCCAGGGCCAGGCACGCCTTCGCCTGCGCCTCGCTCGCCCCGGCGGTCTCGGCGAGCAACTCGGCCACCTTCGCCGGGCCGATCTTGTCGAGCTTGTCCACCGCGCGCAGCGCCGCCTCCGGGTCGGTCAGTCCGATGCCCCGGTAGAAGCCCTCGCAGATCTTGCGGTTGTTGACCTGGATCCGCACCGGCGGGATCGGCAGCGAACGCAGCGCGTCGCCGATCACCAGCGGCATCTCCGCCTCGTGGTGGGGAGCCAGGCTGTCACGGTCGACGATGTCGATGTCGGCCTGGAGGAACTCGCGGTAGCGCCCCTCCTGCGGCCGCTCGCCCCGCCACACCTTCTGGATCTGGTAGCGACGGAACGGGAACTGCAGCTTGCCGGCGTTCTCCAGCACGTAGCGGGCGAACGGCACGGTCAGGTCGAAGTGCAGGCCGAGGGCGTCGTCGCCGGCCGGGCCGTCGGCGTCGGCCTGCAACCGCCGGATCAGGTAGACCTCCTTGGAGGTCTCGCCCTTGCGCAGCAGCTGGTCCAGCGGCTCCACCGCGCGGGTCTCCAGCGGGGCGAAGCCGTACAGCTCGAAGGTGTCCCGGATCCGGTCGAGGACGTACTGCTCGATCATCCGCTGGGCGGGCGTCCACTCCGGGAAGCCGGAGATGGGCGTGGGCTTGCTCATGATGCTCCGTTCGCAGACCCGCGCGGTCCGCGCGGGCGAAGGCTGGTGCGGCCGTCGGGGCCGCGGGTGTGAGGCTCGGTGCGGCCGGGCTACAGGCCGCGGGCGGGGGCGGCCGGTCGCGCGCCGTCGCCGCCCGCCACCTCGATGAGGTACGGGTTGGTCGCGCGCTCGCGGCCGATGGTGGTCGCGGGGCCGTGGCCGGGCAGCACGACGGTGTCGTCCGCCAGCGGGAGGATCTTGTCCCGGAGGCTGCTGATCATCGTCGGCATGCTGCCGCCCGGCAGGTCGGTGCGGCCGATGGAGCCGGCGAACAGGACGTCGCCGGAGAGGCAGAGCTGCTCCGCCTCCCAGGGCGAGCCTGCGGCCGGCAGTCGGAAGAGCACCGACCCGCCGGTATGGCCCGGGGCGTGGTCGACGGTGATCTCCAGCCCGGCGAGGGCGAGCGTGGCGCCGTCGGCCAGCTCGGCGACGTCCTCCGGCTCCGTGTACGGCAGCCGCCCGCCGAAGAGCGAGGTGAGGTCCGCGGAGAGCCCCTTGGCCGGGTCGGCGAGCATCTCCCGGTCGCCCGGATGCACGTACGCGGTGATCCCGCGGGCGCCGCAGACCGGCGCGACCGAGAAGGTGTGGTCGAGGTGGCCGTGGGTGAGCAGCACGGCGGCCGGGTGCAGCCGATGCTCGGCCAGCAGGGCGTCGAGCCGGTCGAGCACCCCGATGCCGGGGTCGACCACCACGCACTGCTCCCCCGGCGCGGCGGCCACCACGTAGCAGTTGGTGCCGAAGGCGTCCGCGGGAAAGCCGGCCACGAGCACGTCCGCTCCCCTTCCGTCGAGCTGTCGGTCCTGCCAGCAGCCTAACCGGCGGCGCGACCGGGTTCGGCGCATCCGTCCCGGCGGCCCCGTCGGCCACAGTGACGCGTCCCGATAGACCCAGCCCGGACCTCGTACACCACTTTCCCAGCCGGTAGCCGTACACTCTGGCGGGCGTGTGGCGTGGCGCACCTGCCGACGAGCGGGCGCAGGACGCCCGACCACCGGTGACGACCAGGGTAGAGGAAGGGGAGCACGGGTGGCTTCCAGCAGGGACCGGCAGCGCAAACTGGCGCGCGCCAAGCTCGACCGGCAGCTCGCCCGCCGGGCCGCCGCCGCCAAGCGCCGCCGGCAGATCCAGGCCGGTGTCGGCGTCGCCGTCGTCCTCGCGCTGATCGTGGCCGGCTCGGCCTGGGCGCTGGGCGCCTTCGACGACGAGCCCAAGGAGAACACGGCGGCCGAAGATGTCTGCCTGTGGACCCCGCAGGACGCCACCGCGAACACCAACCTCAAGGACGTCGGCACCCCGGCCACCAAGGGGCTGCCCACCTCCGGCGTACGCCCGATGACGGTCACCACCAACCAGGGCGCGCCGGTCACCGTCGAGCTCGACCTCGCCGGCGCCCCGTGCGCCGCGGCGAGCATCGCCCACCTGGCCAGCCGGTCGTTCTACGACAACACCAAGTGCCACGAGATCACCACCGAGGGCGCGGTGCGCTGCGGCGACCCGAGCGGTACCGGGTTGGGCGGTCCGACCTACTCGTTCTACGACGAGAACGTCCCCACTGCCGCGCCGTCGCCGTCGGCGAGCCCCGCGCCCGGCCAGCCCGCGACCTACCCGAAGGGCACGGTCGCGATGATCGCCAACCCGCCGGGCGCCAACGGCAGCCAGTTCCTGATCTTCTTCAAGGACTTCACCACGGCCACCCCGAAGTACCCGGTCATCGGCCGGGTCACCGGCGGCATCGACGTGGTGGAGAAGATCGGTGCCAAGCCGACCGTGGACAATGGGACGGGGGCCAAGGTCAAGCCCAAGGACGACGACGTGGTCATCCAGAGCCTGACCGTCGGTGAGCCCGTGGCGCAGGTGACGTCCGCCCCGGCGCCGACGCCGTCCGCGTCGGGCGCCCCGGCGGCCAGCCCGAGCGCCGGCTGACCCGGCCGCCTCACCAACCTCAGCGGCACCGACCGCGCCCAGACAGCCCAGGAGGATCCAGGCGTGACGTCCACCAGAGAGCGGCAGCGCGCGGCGGCCCGCGCCCGGCTCGAGAAGGAGATGGCCGAGCGGGCGGCCAGGGCCCGCAAGCGCCGGCAGACCCAGGCGATCGTGGGGGCCGCGTCGGTGCTGGTGCTCGTCATCGCCGGCACGGTATGGCTCGCCACCACGCTGGGCGGCGACGACGACAAGACCGACACCGCGGGGCCGGCGGCCGACCACGTGCAGTGCGCGTGGACCGAGCTTCCCGCCGACCAGCGCACCAAGCAGATCAAGGACGTCGGGCTGCCGCCGGCCCAGCAGGCCAACACCGGCACCCAGACGATGACGATCGACACCAACCTCGGCCCGATCACCGCCAAGGTCGACCGGTCGGCGGTGCCCTGCACCGCGGGCAGCTTCACCCACCTGGCCGAGAAGAACTTCTTCGACAACAGCAAGTGCCACCGGCTGGTGACCGAGGGCATCAAGGTGCTCCAGTGCGGTGACCCGAGCGCGACCGGCAAGGGCTGGCGGGAGACCGACGGCACCGGCGGTCCGAGCTACCGGCTCGCCGAGGAGAACCTGCCCACCGACAAGCGCCCGCCGTACCCGGAGGGCGTGATCGCGATGGCCAACTCCGGCCAGCCGGGCAGCACGGGCAGCCAGTTCTTCATCGTCTACGGCGACTCGCCGCTGGACCCGAACTACACCGTCCTCGGCACTATCACCGGCGGCATGGACATCGTCAAGCAGGTCGCGGCGGCCGGCGACGACAAGGCGTTCGCGCAGCAGGCCGGCGG
>NZ_JBPQTP010000192.1:0-5465 GCF_051386395.1 Micromonospora sp. URMC 106 | reverse complement strand
CCGCCTCGCACTGCCCGGCGTTCGGGCTGGGGTGGTCGTTGCGGTCCCGGCGCCACACCCGCCCCCTGACACCGCCCCGCGTCGCGCGCTTCCGTGCCGCCCCGCGTCGCGCGCGCTCGTGCCGTGAGTCGCGCCGCGCGCCTTCCGTGCCGTGCCGCCCCGCGTCGCGCGCTCCGGCGCCACCGGCGGTGGTCCGATGAGGGCTCGGCAGGGGCTGGACGGCGCCCGGGCGGGCCGGGCCACCCCGCGCGGGCTTCGCCGGCCGGAGTCAGTAGCGGACGTCCGCCGGGCGGTCGGACATGGGCAGCCCCGCCTCGCGCCACGCCTGCACGCCGCCGATCATGTCCGTCGCGCGGTGCAGGCCGAGCGCCCGCAGGCTCGCCACGGCGAGGCTGGAGCTGTAGCCGTGCCGGCATACCACGACGATCCGCAGGTCGTAGCTGGTGGCCTCGGGGATGCGCCAGGCACTGGCCGGGTCCAGCCGCCATTCGAGCACCGTCCGGTCGATCACGATGGCACCCGGGAGGTCGCCCTGCTCCCGGCGCTGCACGTCGGTGCGGGTGTCGACCAGCAACGCCCCGGTGCGGACCGCCTCGACGGTCTGGTGCGGGGTCAGCCGGCGTACCCCGGCGCGGGCCTGTTCCAGCAGGGCGTCGACGCCCGGACTCATCACGCTGTGGGACACCAGCCGATCATCCCGCACCGGTTCCCGGCTCCGCCGCCCGAACGCCCCGGCCCGCCCGACGACCGCTCGTTCGGGCGACCCCCGATCGGTGTGCCCGTCCGGACGTCGCCCCGGGTGCCGCCGGAGCCGGTCGACGGGCCGCGCGCGCCGGTCGTCCGTCGTCCGGGTCCGGTCCCGACGCGCACCGGGCCTGACCGCCGGCCCGGTGCGCGTCTCCCGCTACCGTCGGCCCCGTGGTGGTGGCGGTCATGGAGGCGTACGAGCGGCTGGCCCGGCGGGTGCTCGCCGGGCCGGCGCGGCTGGGGCGGACCCGGCTGGTGGCGGTCGACGGGCCGAGCGGCGCGGGCAAGAGCGTGTTCGCGGCGCGGCTCGCGGACGCCCTCGCGGGCCTGCCCGGCGGCGGGCGACCGCCGGTGGTGCACACCGACGACCTGCTCGACGGGTGGGACGACCAGCTCACCTTCTGGTCCCGGCTCGAAGAGTGCGTGCTCGCGCCGTTGCGCGCCGGGCGGCCGGGGGCGTACCGCCGGTACAGCTGGGTCCGCCGGGCCTTCCTGCCCCGGCCGGTGCCGGTGCCGGTCGCGCCGGTGCTGCTGGTCGAGGGGGTCAGCGCGGCGCGGGCCGCGGCCGCGGCGGACCGCACCCTCGCCGTCTTCGTCACCGCCCCGGCGCCGCTGCGACTCACTCGGGCCGTGCGGCGGGACGGCCCGGGGATCCTGCCGGAACTGCGCCGCTGGCACCTCGGGGAGCGGACGCACTTCGCCGCCGACCGCACCGAGGCCCGCGCCGACCTGGTGGTCGACGGGGCGCCGACCCTGCCGCACGACGCCGCCCGGTACTACGTGCGGCGGGGCCCGACCAGGGCCGTCGCGGCCTCGGGCGGTGCGGGACGGTAAGGCCGGCATACGATGCCGGTCATGACCACACCGATCATGTCCGAGTCCGAGGTCCGGGCCGCCGTCGAGCGGGAGATGCCCGGCGTCCGTGCCGACCTGGAACGCCTCGTCCGCATCCCCGGCATCGCCTTCGAGGGCTTCGACCACTCGCACGTGGAGCGTTCCGCCGAGGCGGTGGCCGAGCTGCTGCGCGGCTGCGGCCTCGACGTGAGCATCGTGCGCTCCGGCGGCCAGCCGGCGGTCATCGGGAAGAAGCCCGCCCCGCCCGGTGCGCCGACGGTGCTGCTCTACGCCCACCACGACGTGCAGCCGGTCGGCGACCTCTCGCTGTGGGAGTCGGACCCGTTCGAGCCGGTGGAGCGGGACGGCCGGCTCTACGGCCGGGGCGCCGCCGACGACAAGGCGGGCATCATGGCGCACGTCGCGGCGCTGCGCGCGTTCGGCGACGCGCTCCCGGTGGGCGTGGTCCTCTTCATCGAGGGTGAGGAGGAGTACGGCTCCGACTCGCTGGAGCGGCTGCTCGCCGAGCACCGCGACGAGATCACCTCGGACGTCATCGTCATCGCCGACTCCGGCAACTGGGACATCGGCGTACCGGCGCTGACCACCTCGCTGCGCGGCATCGTCAACTGCTTCGTGGAGGTGCGCACCCTCGACCACGCCGTGCACAGCGGCATGTTCGGCGGGGCGGTGCCGGACGCGCTGACCGCCCTGGTCCGCCTGCTGGCCACCCTGCACACCGACGCCGGTGACGTCGCCGTCGACGGCCTGGTCGGCCGGGAGGGCGCGAGCGTCGACTACCCGGAGGAGCGGATCCGCGCCGAGGCCGGGCTGAGCGAGGGCGTCGAGTTCATCGGCACCGGGCGGATCACCGACCGGCTCTGGACCAAGCCGGCCCTCGCGGTGCTCGGCATCGACGCCCCGGCCACCGGCGAGGCACCGAACGCCCTGGTCCCGGCCGCGAAGGCCAAGCTGAGCGTGCGGCTCGCGCCGGGCGACGACCCCAAGCGGGCGTACGCGGCCCTGCGCGCGCACCTGGAGAAGCACGCGCCGTGGGGCGCGCGGGTGACCGTCACCTTCGAGCACGACGGCGACCCGTGCGTCATCGACGCGTCCGGCCCGATGTTCGACGCCGCCCGCTCGGCGTTCCGGACCGCCTGGGACGGCACCGACCCGGTGGACATCGGCGTCGGCGGTTCGATCCCCTTCATCGCCACTTTCCAGGAGATGTTCCCGCAGGCCGCGATCCTGGTGACCGGCGTCGAGGACCCGCACGCCCGGGCGCACGGCCCGAACGAGAGCCTGCACCTCGGCGAGTTCGCCCGGGTCTGCCTGGCCGAGGCGCTGTTGCTGAAGAAGGTCGCCGAGGCGGGCGCCGACGGGCGTTAGGCGTCGGAACCGTAACTTCCGGGTCGATGTGGGAGTTTGCGGTGTGTCGGCCGCGGGCTTGTTATAGCCTCTCGTACATGCGTACGAACGAGGTGATGAGCCGGCTCGAAGCCGCCGTCAGCGCTCTGGGGGACGTCGATGTCTCCGCGTGGCCCGAGGACACGCTCAAGGAACAGCTCGGCGAGCTTTCCGCCGCCCTGGTCGCGCTCGACACGGTGCTCTCCCGGGTCGCCGACGAGGTCCGCGCCCGCGGGCTCCGCATCGAGGAACCCGTCTCGGCCTGACCACCCGGGCACGGCAATGCCCGGTGGTGTCGGGGGTGGCTGGCAGGATGGAACCGTGCGGTTCCTCGACCTGGCAGCCACCTCCGCCGCCGTCGGCGCCACCCGTGCCCGGCGGGCCAAGGTGGAGCTGCTCGCCGGGGCCCTGCGCGCGCTCGATTCCGACGAGGTTCCGGCCGGCGCGGGGTGGCTGGCCGGCGAGCTGCGCCAGCGCCAGACCGGGGTGGGCTGGGCGAGCCTGCGTGACCTGCCGCCCCCGGCGGCCGAGCCGACCCTGACCGTGGCCGCCGTCGACGCGGCCATCGACGAGATCGCGGCGGTGCACGGGCCGGGTTCGCAGGCCCGCCGTCGGGCGCTGCTCGGCGCGCTCTACGCGGCCGCCACCGTCGAGGAGCAGCGGCTGCTGACCGGCCTGTTCAGCGGCGAGCTGCGGCAGGGCGCCCAGGCGGGGCTGCTCGCCGACGCGGTGGCCCGCGCGGCCGACGTGCCGGTCGCGGCCGTACGCCGGGCCCTGCTGCTCGCCGGCGACCTGCGCGCGGTCGCGGTGGCCGCGCTCGACGGCGGCGCGCCGGCGCTGGCCGCCTTCGGCCTCCGGGTCGGCCGCCCGCTCGCGCCGATGCTGGCGCAGAGCGCGCCCTCGGTCGACGAGGCGCTGGCGGCCACCGGCATGCCCGCCGTGGTCGACGTCAAGCTCGACGGCATCCGGATCCAGGTGCACCGCTCCGGGCACGACATCGCCGTCTTCACGCGCAGCCTGGACGACATCACCGCCCGGGTGCCCGAGGTGGTCGCCGCCGTGCGGGCGCTGCCCGCCCGCGAGCTGGTGCTCGACGGCGAGGCGATCGGGCTGGACGCGACGGGCCGGCCGTTGCCCTTCCAGGAGACGTCGAGCCGGGCGGCGCGGCGCACCACGCCGAGCACCACCGGCCGCGCCCAGGTCGCCCCGGCCGTGCTCGCCGCCGCCGAGACCACCGGCGAGCCGGTGCTGACGCCGTACTTCTTCGACCTGCTGCACCTCGACGGCGACGACCTGATCGACCTGCCCGGTCGGGAGCGCTGGGCGGCGCTGGCCGCCGCGGTCGACTCTTCGTTGCTGGTGGGCCGCATGGAGGTCGACGGCCCGGAGCGGGCCGGCGAGGCGTTCGCCGCCGCGATCGACGCCGGCCAGGAAGGGGTCGTGGTGAAGGCGCCCGACGCGCCCTACGACGCCGGCCGCCGGGGCGCCGCCTGGGTGAAGGTGAAGCCCCGGCACACCCTCGACCTGGTGGTGCTCGCGGTGGAGTGGGGCAGCGGCCGGCGTCAGGGCTGGCTGTCCAACCTGCACCTGGGCGCGCGGGACCCGCGCACGGGCGACTTCGTGATGCTCGGCAAGACGTTCAAGGGCCTCACGGACGAGGTGCTGCGCTGGCAGACCGAGCGGTTCCTCTCCCTCGCCGTCGAGCGCGGCGACTGGGTGGTGCGGGTTCGCCCCGAGCAGGTGGTCGAGATCGCGTTCGACGGGGTGCAGACCAGCTCCCGCTACCCGGGCGGGGTGACGCTGCGCTTCGCCCGCGTGGTGCGCTACCGCGACGACAAGACGGCGGCCGAGGCCGACACCATCGACGCGGTACGCGCCATCCACGCCGGCCGCGTCACCGGCTGAGCGGCCTACCCGGCGGCCGTCCCGCCGCGCGCCGGTCCCTGTCCGGGGGCCGGCGCCGCGGCGGGCCGCGGCGACCGCCTCACATGGTCGACAGGGACCGGGCGTAGTTGACCTGGTTGTTGATGTGCTGCACCTGGCCCTGGTCGGTGACCGGGATCCGGGCCACGTACTGGTGGGCGCCGTTCATCACGCTGACCTGGACGGTGCCGTGGTGCCGGGTCTCCTTGATCAGCAGGAAGAGCAGGCTGAAGAAGGTCAGGCAGAAGAAGCCGACGATGGCGCAGACGATCGCCCACTGCGCGGTCTTCTCCTCCTTCTGCCAGTAGTCGCTGACGTGCCAGGACGCGCCGGCCAGCGGCAGCACGCCGGCCGGCGTACGGATCACCGGCGGGGTCACCATGATCTCGCCGATCTGCACGGCCACCGCGCCCTGCGCGGGCGGGTAGCCGGCCGGCAGCGGGCCAGGCAGTGCCGGCGCCATCACCGGCGGGTGCGGCCCCGGCCGGGCGACCGCCGTGCCGGGCGGGGCGGAGTACGGCGCGGCGGGCGGGGCGGAGTACGGCGCGGCGTAC
>NZ_JBPQTP010000191.1:0-5731 GCF_051386395.1 Micromonospora sp. URMC 106 | reverse complement strand
GGTTTGGGGCAGGCCGTGCGGGTCAGCTCGCGGACTCGCCGGCGGGGGCGGGGGTCGCGGCGTCGACGCGGTGGGCGCGGATCTTGTGCCCGACGCTGGTCAGGCAGCGGCCACTGGCCAGGTCGAACCTCCAGCCGTGCAGCTGGCAGGTGAGCTGGTCCCCGTCGACGATGCCGAAACGGGTCAGGTCCGCCTTCAGGTGGGGGCAGCGCCGCTGCACCACCCAGTCGCCGAGGGTGATGTCCTCGGCGTCGCTGGTCCGCTCGTGCTCGTCGTACCAGCCCTCGGCGTACTGGAGCCGCTCCGTGGAGAGGCACTTGAAGAACGCGTAGACGAACTCGTTGTACTGGCCGATCCGGGCGGCGGAGAAGCGGCAGGAGAGGAAGAGCGAGTTGACCCAGTCCACCTCGCCGATGTGCAGCAGGTGCTCGATCAGCGCCCGCTCGGTGCGGAACCGGTAGCGGACCTTCTCGTCGGCGTACGGCCGGACCTGCTTGCCCGGGAAGTCCACCACGATCGACTCGATCGTCTCGCCGCCCGAGTCGTCGGTGCCGACCAGGTCGAAGCGGACCGGGCCGCCGACCCCCTTGGCCAGGTAGATCGACTCCTCCAGCAGCGGCTCGATCCGGCGCTGCATCTCCTTGAGCACGTCGACCTCGGGGTGCCGCCAGGAAGCCTTCTCCGCCTCGATGACCGGCCGCTTGCGCTCCCGCATCTCCTCCAGGTGCGCGACCTTGTTCGCGAAGAACTCCTCCACCGGCACCGGGTGGGTGGTCTCGCAGGTCTCCGTGGTGATCTCGGCGACGCTGCCCGGCAGCAGCACGACGCCGTTGGTGCCGCCGACCTTCGCATACTCCGCCAGGAAGACCGACTGGTCGGGGAAGATGTTGCCCTCGTCGCCGTGGATGTCGTTGAACTGCCACAGCTCGTCGTCGAGGAAGCACGGCGGGCCCGCGATCGGGAAGACGTGGTCGGCCTTCAGGTCGTCGATGTAGCGCCAGGTCCGGTCGAACTGCCGGTCCCGCTTCTGCTTCCCGAACGCCGTCTTCGCCGCCTGCGGCAGCTCGTAGACCATCGGGTACCAGATCGCGCCGGAGAACTGGAGCATGTGCGCGTGCACGTGGCCCAGCTCCGCGAACGCGCTCAGGTCGGTGGGGCGGGCGTCGTTCTGGTTGAGCAGCCGGACCCCGTCGTACTCCACCCACAACGACGAGTCGCCGATCGGGCCGTCGGTCGGGCTGGTCAGTGCCTGGATCATGACCTTGAGGCCGCCGTCCAGCTCCACGACCTGCTCGTTCGGCGCCTTCAGGAACTTCGTGAAGCCCAGCTCCCGCAGCTCGTCCTCCATCTCCGAGGTGGGGAACGCGGGCAGCAGCACGGTCGCCTTCTTCGACACGAAGCGCCTCAGGTGCGCGGCGTCGAAGTGGTCCCGGTGCAGGTGGGAGACGTAGAGGTAGTCGACGTCGCCGAGGGTCTCCCAGTCGAGCAGGGAGTTGTCCGGGAACGGGAACCACGACGCGAAATAGGCCGGGTTGACCCACGGGTCGCACAGGATGCTGCCCGCGGCCGTGTCGATCCGCATGCTGGCGTGTCCCGTACCGGTCACTCGCACCGCAGTTCCCCCTCGAAGACAAACAAAGGTGTACGTCGGAAACGCTACCGGAGGGAGTCTGGCGACCGCCCCGCGACGCCGGTAGTGCCGCCCGGCCCGCCTCGGCCGGGACCTTGGGCCCGCGCCCGCCGCGTACGCCGTGCCGGCCGTCGGCGGGGATCGTGCGGCCCGCCCCATCCGGGCGGACCCAGCGCCGAGCCTGGCACGGGGCGTGCCAGACTAACCGGAGATCCGATCGCGAGGGAAGGACCGACAGTGGCAGGAAGCGAGCCGGTAACGTCGCCAGACCAGCACAAGCCGGGACACCGCAAGTCCGGGCGGATCGGCGCGGTGCTCTCCGCGCTGGTGCTGCTGGCGATGCTCTGCGGCAACCACGAGGGCAGGGTCGAGAACATCTGGCTGATCGGCCTGGCCGTGCTGCTGCTGGTCATCGTCATCGGCGACGCCGTGCTGCGGCGCAACGGCCTGCGGTCCTGACCGCACCCCCGTCAGCCGGCGTCGAGCCGGTCCGCGCGCCGGAGGTGACACGCACGAGGGCCCGCCCCCGACCGGGGAGCGGGCCCTCGTCGTACGTGGGTCAGCGGCCGAACAGGATGTCCTGCACGTCCTTGAGCGCGGCGTCGACCTCGGCCTCGAAGTAGCCGCCGGGCACCAGCCCGAAGCGCAGGGTGTCCAGCTCCTTCGGGTTCACCGGCATCGGGTTGCGCCCCTGCATGCCGCCGAGCAGGCTCTCGAAGAACCGGTCGACCTGGTCCGGGTCGTACCCGCTGCCGAAGCGGCGCACCTGGAAGCTGCGGCGGATCTGGTCGACGCGGTAGAGGTCGCTGCCGGGCGGGCCGGCCATCGGCGGGCCGGCCGTGGGCGGCGGGCCACCGGCCGGCGGGCCGGCCATCGGGGGCGGGCCGGCCATCGGAGGCGGGCCGCCGTAGCCCTGCTGCGGGGGCGGGCCGGTCGGGCCCCGACCGCGCATGTCGCGCAGGTCCCGCTCGGGCATCCGGATCTCGGCGGTCATGTCGGCGCGGCCGTGCCGGCCGGCCTCGAAGCCGTCGAAGCGCGGCTCGTCGCCGTAGCCACCGGGGCCGTCGCCGTAACCACCGGGGCGGTCGCCGTAGCCACCGGGGCCGTCACCGTAGCCACCCGGGCCGTCACCGTAGCCGCCGGGGCCGGCGGGCAGGCCGCGCGGCGGCGGGCCGCCGTGGCCCATCGGGGCGCCCGGACCCATCGGGCCGGGACCGCCCGGGCCGCGGGGCGGCTCGTAGCCGCCGCGCGGGCCGTCGTAGCCACCGGCGAAGGCGCCGGTGGGCTCGTCGTAGCGGCCGTAGCGGTCGGCGGGCGGGCCGCCGGCCTGCGCGGGCATCGCCCGGGGCGGCATGGGCTGCGGGACGGGGGACATGCCGCGGTCGTCGCGCACCGGCGGACCCATCCGGTCCGGGGGACCCATCCGGTCCGGCGGGCCCATCCGGTCCGGCGGGCCCATCCGGTCCGGCGGGCCGAGCCGGTCGCCCATCCGGGGGTCACCGCCGCGGCCACCGACGCCGCCGCGTTCCTCCAGCTCGGCCAGCTGCCGCTCGACCCGGTCGAGGTGCAGGTCGACCTGCCACTCGTCGTAGCCGTTGAAGCGGACCCGGAAGACGACGTCGTGGACCTCCTGGGAGGCCACGGGCGCGCCGACCGGCTGACCGGCGAGCGTCGCCTCGACCCGGTCCAGGAAGGCGTCGACCTCGTCGACCTTGTATCCCCGGCGGAGCGCCTTACGCCGGAAACGCTGACCCTGACTCGCCACTATGTCTCCTGGTCTCGTTCGCTACGCCCGGTCACGCAGTCTCCCCGGTCCGGTCGGTGTCCCTGTTGTCGACGGCGGCGGCGAGCTGCCCACACGCTCCGTCGATCTCGCGACCCCGGGTGTCCCGCACCGTCGTCGACACCCCGGCCTCGCGCAACCGCCGGACGAACTCCCGCTCGACCGGCTTCGGGCTGGCGTCCCAGCGGCTGCCCGGCGTCGGATTGAGCGGGATGAGGTTCACGTGGGCCAGCTTCCCGGCCAGCAGCCGCCCGAGCAGATCGGCTCTCCACGGCTGGTCGTTCACGTCCTTGATCATCGCGTACTCGATCGACACGCGCCGCCCCGTCCGTGCCGCGTAGTCCCACGCCGCGTCCAGCACCTCGGACACCTTCCAGCGCTGGTTGACGGGCACCAGTTCGTCGCGCAGCCCATCATCGGGGGCGTGCAGCGACAGCGCAAGGGTCACCGAGAGGTCTTCGCTGGCCAGTCGGCGGATGGCCGGCACCAGGCCGACCGTGGAGACGGTGATGTGGCGCTGCGACAGCCCGAGCCCCTCGGGGGCCGGGGCGACCAGCCGGCGGATGGCGGCGATCACGCGGGAGTAGTTGGCCAGCGGCTCGCCCATACCCATGAAGACCACGTGCGACAGGCGCGGCGGGGAGCCCGCCACCGCGCCGGAGGCGGCCACGCCGGCCAGGTAGACCGCCTGGTCGACGATCTCGGCGGTGGACAGGTTGCGGGTCAGCCCGGCCTGGCCGGTGGCGCAGAACGGGCAGGCCATGCCGCAGCCGGCCTGGCTGGAGATGCAGACGGTGACCCGGTCCGGATAGCCCATCAGCACGCTCTCCACCAGCGAGCCGTCGTGCAGCCGCCAGAGCGCCTTGCGGGTCGCGCCGTCGTCGCAGGCCAGCTCGCGGACCGGGGTGAGCAGCCGCGGCAGGAGCCGGTCGGCGAGCTTCTCCCGGGCGGCGGCCGGCAGGTCGGTCATCTGCGCCGGGTCGCGCACCAGGCGGCCGAAGTAGTGGGTGGAGACCTGCTTGGCCCGGAACGCCGGCTCCCCCAGCTCGGTGACCAGCGCGCGGCGGCCGGCGAGGTCGAGGTCGGCGAGGTGCCGGGGAGGCATCGCGGGTCGGCGCCCGGGGGCGTCGGGGTCTGCGGGGATCAGGGGCAGGCTCGTCATGGCGGGTCCAGTCTGTCACGCCGGACGGCCGACGCACCTGTCCGGAGGTGCCGAATCGCCCCCCACCGCCCGGACGGGGCCGCCGGCGCCGGGTGATTCACGCCTCACTCCAGCACCGGGACGAAGACCGCCAGCAGCAGGTACGCGGTCGGCAGCGCGAAGAGGATCGAGTCGAGCCGGTCCATCAGGCCGCCGTGCCCGGGGAGCAGGTTGCTCATGTCCTTGACGCCGAGGTCCCGCTTGATCATGGACTCGGCGAGGTCGCCGAGGACGGCCGCGCCGGAGACCGCCAGCCCGAAGAGCGCGCCCCACCACGGGGCCACGTCGAAGAGCAGCCAGAGCAGCAGGGCGCTGCCCAGCGCCGCCGCGGTGACCGAGCCGCCGAAGCCCTCCCAGGACTTCTTCGGGCTCACCGAGGGGGCCATCGGGTGCTTGCCGAAGGAGACGCCGGCGGCGTACCCGCCGGTGTCGGAGAGCACCACCGCGACCAGGGTCGCCAGCACCCGCAGGTGACCGTCCTCCGGCACCGCCGCCAGCAGCGCGGCGAACCCGCCGAGGAACGGCACGTACACGGCGATCAGGGTGGCCGCGGTCAGGTCGCGCTGGAAGCCGCGCGGCCCGTCACCGAGCCGCCAGACCATCGTCCCGAGCACGGTGACCAGCAGACCGAGGCTGAGCGCGTCGGGGCCGGCGAACCAGGCCAGCCCGACGGTGAGCACCCCGCCGGCGATCAGCGGCACCAGCGGCGGGTGGGCGCCGCTGCGGCGCACCGCCCGGGCCATCTCCCAGCTGCCGACCGCCACCGCCCCGGCCACCACCAGCAGGAACGCCGGCCGGTAGAAGAACAGCGGAACCACGATCAGCGCGCCGAGCGCCACGCCGACCGCGACGGCGGCCGGCAGGTTGCGCCCGGCCCGGCTCGGCGCGGGCTGCTGGGTCGGGGGCCGGTCGGCGCTGGCCCGGCGCCGGCCGCGCTGCCGCCGGCCCGGGGGTCGCGCGGGCTCCGGCTCGGGCTCGACGTCGCGCACCGGTTCCAGTTGGGTCGTCGGGTGTTCGGAGTCGTCGGGGTGGTGCCCGTTCGGCCCGGCCGGGCGGTCGTACGGGGCACGGTCCGCGCCGGCCGGCTCCGGGTGGGCGTCGACCGGCGGGCGCGGAC
>NZ_JBPQTP010000190.1:0-6290 GCF_051386395.1 Micromonospora sp. URMC 106 | reverse complement strand
TCACACCGCATGCTCGCCGACACCCGACCCGGCCGACTGCTCGCCTTCACCAACCCCGACGCCGGCCACCACGACGGGCCGGACTGGCGGGCCGACGAACACGAGGTCGACCGCTGGTGCCGGCTGCTCGGCTGGTACGGGATCCCCGCCGACCGCGGCGACCTCGCCCTGCGCCGGCCGGCGGCGGCCGGGCTGCCGACCGGGGTCAGCATCGTGCACCCCGGCGCGAAGGCGGCGGCGCGGCGCTGGCCGCCGAGCCGGTTCGCGGCGGTCGCCCGCGAGCTGATCCGCCGGGGGCACCGGGTGGTGGTCACCGGCACGCCGGGCGAGCGGGAGATCGCGGCGGAGGTGGCGCGCGGCGCCGGGCTGCCGGACACCGCCGTGCTGGCCGGGGAGACCGGGATCGGCGAGCTGGCCGCGCTGGTCGCCCACGGGCGGCTGGTGATCAGCGGGGACACCGGCATCGGGCACCTCGCCACCGCGTACGGCACCCCGTCGGTCCTGCTGTTCGGCCCGGTGTCGCCGGCGCTCTGGGGCCCGCCGCCGGACCGGCCGTGGCACCAGGCCCTCTGGGCGGGACCGCTGGCGGGGCCGGCGGACGCCGTACCCCATCCGGCGCTGGCGGCGCTCGACGTGCCGGACGTCCTCGCCGCCGTCGACCGGGCCGAGCGCGGCCGGGGCGGCCGGCGCGTCCCGGCGGCGCGGGCCGAGCGGGCGACGACGCCCGTCGGGTGACGCCCGCCACCCACCGGTTACCCCCGGGTAGCCTCGGCCGTAGCCTGAGGCGATGAGCGCGACGGGGGAATACCGGCAGGAGTTCGTGGACGTGGACGGAGCCCGGATCGGGCTCCAGGTCTACCCCGAACCGGACGGCGTCGCCGACGCCCCGCTGGTGCTGATCTCGCCCGCGATGGGCGTCCGCGCGCGCTACTACCGGCCGTTCGCCGCCGAGTTGCGCGCCGCCGGTCTCGCCGTGGCGGTGGCCGACCTGCGCGGCACCGGGGAGAGCACCCCGACGCCGAGCCGCGCCTGCCGATACGGCTACGCCGAACTCGCCGCCGACGTGGGCGCCGTGCTGGCGGCGCTCAAGCCCCGGCGCGACGGGCGGAAGACGCTGCTGCTGGGGCACTCACTCGGCGGGCAGGCCGCGCTGCTGCACCTCGCCGTGCACGGCGACCACGACGTCGACGGGCTGGCCCTGGTCGCCGTCGGCCTGCCGTGGTGGCGCACCTACCCGGGGCTGCGCGGGTACGGCGTCCTGCCGTACACCCAGGGGATCGCGGCGACGGCCCGGCTGCTCGGCGTCTGGCCCGGTTGGGGCTTCGGCGGCCGACAGGCGCGCGGGGTGATCCGGGACTGGGCGCACACCGCGCGCACCGGCCGTTTCCCGCGCCTGGACGGGGTGGACGCCGACGCGGCCGTGCGGAAGCTGCGCACGCCCGTGCTCGCGATCAGCGTCGACGACGACCAGTACACCCCGCACGAGACGCTCGACCACCTCTGCGCGAAGCTGGCCGCGGCGCCCGTCGTGCGCGAGCGCTACACCGCGGCGCAGGCCGGCGCCCGGATGGACCACTTCACCTGGGTACGCGCCGGAGCGCCGCTGGCGGCCCGGGTGGCCCGCTTCGCCGCGGACCTGCCGGCCCGCTGACCGTCGGTACGTGCCCCCGGGCGGCTCCCCGCCGCCCGGGGGCACGCTCACTCGTCGGTCTCGACGGGCACCATCTCGCCGTCCCGCTCGACGCGGGTCTCGCCGTGCTCGGGTGGCGGCGGCACCTGGGCGGTCGTCTTGCGCGGATCGTTGCCGGGGTGCATCAGCACCGCGTCGGTGGAGGCGGTCTTCTCCCGGCTCTCCTCGGGCTGCGACATCCTCTTCCCCCCTCGCTCACTTCCTCCGTCAGGCGATCTACCCGCCACCGGCCCGCCGACTCCTCCCGGCCGGTCCCGGCGGCCGGGGGCGCCGCCGTCGCGCCGGGTCGGCCCGGCCGGGCGGCGACGCCACCGCCACCCGGTCTTCCCCGGTATCCGCGCGGCCGTGCCGTATCAGCGGGTGACGGACGGGATTAGCCGACCGGGCGGCGGGTATGCCGCACCGCCCGACACGGTGGAAGGGGATCAGATGTCCGAACGGCACACCGCACTGCGCTCGATGCACGATCTGGGCCTGGCGGCCTGGTTCGGGGGCTCCCTGATGGGAGCGTTCGGCGTCAACGGCGCGGCGGCACAGATGAACGACTCGACCCAGCGGTTGCCGATGGCCTCGGCCGGCTGGGCCCGGTGGACCCCGGTGAACGCGGCCGCGATCGGCGCCCACCTCGCGGGCGCCGTCGGCGAACTGGTGACGGAGAGCCCCCGGGTGGCCGCCCAGTCCGGCGTCGGCCGGGCCAGCACGTTGAAAACCGCGCTGACGGTCGGCGCGCTGGCGGTGACCGGCTACAGCCGGCTGCTCGGCATGAAGCTGGAGAAGGCCGGCGGCCCGCCGGTGGAGGGGGTCACCGAACCGAACTCGCAGACGCCGTCGAACGTGGCGTCGAGCCAGCGGCAGATGCGGATGCTCCAGTGGGCGGTCCCCGCGCTGACGGGGGCGCTCATCGTGGTGACCGCCTACATGGGCGAGCAGCAGAAGCCCGGCGAGGTGTTCCGGGGCATGCTCGGCCGCGCGGGCGGGCTGCCGAAGGGGATGGGCGCGCTGATAGCGATGGGCTCGACCAAGAAGAAGCGGATGTCGATGTCCGGCCGCTGACGCGGGCGACGCGCCACCGGCGTCCCGCCGACTCCTCGGCGGCGGGGCGCCGCTCGGCGTGTCCGGGTCCGGGTCCGCCCGTCCCGGGCGGCGCGTGCCCGCCCGGTGGCGCCGGCGCAGGCATGACCTGCCCCGGGACGGGCAATCGGGCCCGGTATCGGCGGACCCGACCAGCGAGGTGACCATGGCGGCAGGAGACGGACGCAGCGGGAACAGGCGCACACCGGAAGCGACCACGCCGTGGGTGACCAGGGACGGCCTGGACGCGGAGCCGCCCTGGGGCACCGGTGAGCACGACCCGATGGACGAGGGCAGCGAGGAGACCGCCGTGCCGGAGGGGCGGCGCGGGGACCGACGCGCCGGCGAGCCGGCGGGACCGTCGGGGCCGGCGGGCCGGCACGGCTTCGGATCGATCGAGCCGACCCGTACGATGCCGGCCGGTCCCGGCGCGCCCCCGGACCCGGCGCCGTCCCGGCGGACCTTCCCCGACGCCGCCGACGTCGAGGAGCGGACGGAGGACGCGCTGCGGACCCGGGGCCGCCGCTCCTGAGCCACCTGTTCCCGCCGGGCGGACCCGCCCGGCGGTGGTCAGGCTCCGGGACCCGCCGCGCGCAGCAGCCGGAGCTGGCCGATCTCGGCGGCGTTCTTCATCAACTCGGCGTTGACCCAGCCGAGCATGTGCGTGACCGTGTGCTCCGGGTCGTCCTGCCACGGGAACGGCGCGGTGCGGTCGAGGTCGGCGTCGGTGAGGCCGTCGAGGACGGCACGCCACTCGGCGCGCAGCCCGCGCAGCCAGGCGACGGTGGGCTCGCCCGCGCCCGGCCATCGGACGTCGGTGCGCTGCCGGGGCTGTCGCTCCCGCAGGTGGTCCACTGCCACCGTCCACCACCAGCCGATGTGCCAGGTCAGCCACGCGATCGTCGGGACCGGGACCGGGTCGGGCTCCGTGTCGGCCCAGTCGGGTGTCCAGCCGCCGTCCGCGCCGCGGCGTACCGTCCAGCAGTGGCCGGCCGGCTCCCAGAGGAAGTCCGCCGGGTCGAGGCGCTCCAGGTGGTACTCGAACAGCGACCAGGTCAGGTCGAACTGCCAGCGCACGAGCGCACGAGAGGAAACTGACATCCGGCGATCATGTCGGAGGGCACGCGCCCGGGTCGACGGAATAAGCGGCCCGGGTCGGCGGTCGCGCGCCGTCCGGGCCTCGGTCGTCCGTCCCCGGCTCAGCCGCCGGCGGTCTCCTCCCCCGTGAGCCGCGGCTCCTCGGACGCGACCGGGTGACCGGTGTCGTCCACCAGGCCGGGCGCCATGCTGCCGCCGTGCGCCTCCTGCGCCTCCCGGGTCTCGCGCGCCGCCGCGTCCCGCGGTACGCCCGGCATCCCGTCTCCCGGCCGCTCCTGCCGCTCGGTCATCTGTCGTCCCTCCCGTCGCTCGACGCCACCGGCGGTACCCGACCCGCCCCACGGGAAACCTCCCGTCCGCAAGATCACCCTGCTGGTGGGGGCCGGCCACCCGCTGCGGTACGCGGCCGCGCGCCGGCCGTCAGGAGGCGGCGCCCGCCCGCGCCGGGCGTCCCACCGGCTCGACGCCCAGCAGCCCGGCCAGCCGCTCCGCGTCGCGTTGGGCCTGGTCGCCGCAGCAGTTGTTGAACAGCACGTGCAGCTCGCCGGCCTGCCCGGCCAACTCGGTCAGCAGCTCCGACCAGCGGCGCAGTTCCTCGTCGCCGTACGCGTAGCGGAACTTCTCCTGCTTGTCCCCGGTCCCCCAGGCGGCGCTGTGCCCGTGGAAGCGGACGACCGCCAGCTCCGCCGTGGCGAACAGGATGGGCGGCACCGACGACGGGTGCCCCTGCGGCATGTCCACGCAGACGAACGACACGTCGCGCTCCCGCAGGAAGCCGAGCGTCTCCACCGCCGCCGTGCCGTCGAACCACGATCCGTGGCGCAGCTCGACGGCGACCCGCCACGGCCGGCAGCGCTCGGCCAGCTCGGCGATGCGCCGCTCGGCGGCGGCGCCGCGGGCCAGCCACGGCGGGAACTGGAGCAGGACCGCGCCGAGCCGGTCGGCCGCCGCGATCGGGTCGAGCGCCGCCCGGAACCGGTCCCACAGCTCGTCGTACGCGGCCGCCGGCAGGTCCCGGCGGCGGATCCGGCTCGGCCCGCCGGCCGGACGCAGGTCGCGGGGCAGCGCCGCCACCGGGGTCGGGTGGCCGGTGAAGAGGCTGAACGCCTTGACGTCGAAGGTGAATCCCTCCGGCGTGGCGTCGACCCACCCCTGCGTCGTCTCCGGTACGGGCACCGCGTAGTAGGAGGTGTCCACCTCGACCAGGGGGAACCGCCCGGCGTAGAAGCCGAGCCGGCCGGCCGGGGTGTTCGCCGCGCGCGGATACCACCCGGAGCGCAGCAGCATCTGGTCCGCCCAGGACGACGTGCCCACCTTGATCACACCCATGTAGTTCACTGAACCCCGGATCGGACGAATCGGCAACCGCTGGCCGAAACCGGCTTCGGGTGCCGTCCCTGTCGGTGGCGGGCCCTAAGGTGACTCCCGACTTGAGGACCGGAGAAGGGTGACGGGATGACCATGTCCGAGCAGCTGGCCGGAGAGCGGGCCGAGCTGGTGCAGACGCTGCGCCTGCACCGCGGGTTCCTGCGGCAGACCGTCGCCGGGCTCACCGACGAGCAGGCGGCGACCCGCAGCACGGTCAGCGAGCTGTGCCTGGGCGGGCTGATCAAGCACGTGGCGACGGTCGAGCAGCGGTGGGCGCGGTTCGCGGTCGGCGGCGCCGAGGCGATGAACAGCGAGCCCCTCGACTGGGCCGGGCAGTTCCGGATGAACGACGGCGAGACGCTGGCCGGGCTGCTCGCCGGCTACGACCGGGTGGCCGCCGCGACCGACGAGCTGATCGCCACGCACGACCTCGACGCCGCCCACCCGCTGCCGCAGGCGCCCTGGTTCGAGCCCGGCGCGACCTGGTCGTTCCGCCGCGTCCTGCTGCACCTGATCGCCGAGACCGCCCAGCACGCGGGCCACGCCGACATCCTCCGCGAGGCGATCGACGGCGCCAAGACCATGGGCTGACCCGCCCCGGGGCGCGCCCCGCGCCGATCCCCGGCCCGCTGTTGTCGGACGTCACACCCCGGGCCGTGTGACGTCCCGACGATCGGCGGCGCTGAGGGACACGAGATGAAAGCACACCGGATGGACCAGGAGACCGTCGAGCGGCTGCTCGGCGGTCCGGTCGTCGACCCGCAGGACGCTCCGCGACCCCTCGCGTCGCTCCTGACAGCGGTCCGCGCCGCACCCCGCGCCGGTGAGCTCGCCGGGGAGGACGCCGCGGTGCGGGCGTACCGGCTCGCCCGTGCCGGCACGCCCGCCGCCGCGCCGGAGCGAGGCCGGATCCCGGTCCTCGCCCGACTCGGCGTCCGCGCCGCGCTGGCCGGCGTCGCCCTCGCCGTCACCGGCGGGGTGGCCTTCGCCGCCACCGACGCGCTCGGCTCGGGCCGACCGTCCACCGTGGTGGCCGACGCGGACGGCCGACCGGGAGTCGCCG
>NZ_JBPQTP010000189.1:0-6393 GCF_051386395.1 Micromonospora sp. URMC 106 | reverse complement strand
GGGCGGGAGGCTCCGTGTCCGGTTGGTCCCCGTTCGGCGCGTTGGGTGACGCCCCGGCACGTCACGCGGGGCGCGACCGCATAGACTGCTCGTCGCCACGGGGTGTGGCGCAGCTTGGTAGCGCACTCGCTTTGGGAGCGAGGGGCCGTGGGTTCAAATCCCGCCACCCCGACTGTCGTCCGCGGCCGGTCGCCGGGGTCGCCCTCCGTGCGGTCCCCGGCCGCTGCCGGTGCGCCCGGCCGGCTCGCCTACACTCGATGGGCTAATTGCGCCCAGACTCAAAACGAGATCCGTCAAGGAGTACGCCTGTGAAGAGCACCGTCGAGACTCTGAGCCCGACGCGCGTGCGGCTCGCCATCGAGGTGCCGTTCGTCGAGCTCGAGCCGAGCCTCAAGAAGGCGTACCGGGAGATCGGGCAGCAGGTCCAGGTTCCCGGCTTCCGCAAGGGCAAGGTTCCGGCCGCCGTGATCGACCAGCGGGTCGGCCGGGGCACCGTCCTCAACGAGGCGGTCCAGGAGGCCATCCCGCAGAACATCCTCGCCGCGGTCCGCGAGCACGACCTGAAGACGCTCGGCCGTCCCGAGGTCGAGATCACCGAGTTCAACGACGGTGACTCGCTGAACTTCACCGCCGAGGTCGACGTCCGCCCGGAGATCACCCTGCCGGACCCGGCCACCATCGAGGTGACCGTCGACGAGCTGCAGATCGACGACAGCGAGATCGACGAGCAGGTGAAGAGCCTGCGCGAGCGGTTCGCCACCCTGAAGACCGTCGAGCGGGCCGCCCAGGAGGGCGACTACGTCCAGATCGACCTGAACGCGACCGTCGACGGCGAGGACGTGCCGGGCGGCCAGGCGAGCAACATCTCCCACGAGGTCGGCAGCAAGCAGCTCCTCCCGGGCCTGGACGAGGCCGTCGTCGGCCTGGCGGCCGGCGAGAGCACCACCTTCACCACCCAGCTCGTCGGCGGCGACTTCGCCGGCCGGGACGCCGAGGTGGCGGTGACCGTCCGCACGGTCAAGGAGAAGGAGCTGCCGGAGCTGGACGACGACTTCGCCCAGATGGCGAGCGAGTTCGACACCATCGAGGAGCTGCGCGGCGACCTGCGCGAGCGGGTCACCCGGGGCAAGCGGGTCGAGCAGATCTACGCCGCCCGCGACAAGGCCCTGGAGCAGCTCGTCGCGGCCGCCGAGGTGCCGGCGCCGGAGGGCGTCGTCCGCGAGGAGGTCGAGAGCCGCAAGCAGGCGATGGTCGACCAGCTCGAGCGCATCGGGGCCTCCCTGGAGGAATACCTCGCCGCCGAGGAGAAGACCGAGGAGCAGATCGACGCCGAGCTGACCGAGGCGGCGACCGAGGGCGTCAAGATCCAGCTTCTGCTGGACACCCTCGCCGACGCCGAGGACGTCCAGGTCAGCGACGACGAGTTCGGCCACGAGATCGTCCACCGGGCGCAGCGCGCCGGGATGGCTCCGCAGCAGTACTACGACCAGCTGGTCCGCTCCGGCGCGGCCGGCGCCGTCTTCGGCGACGTGCGGCGCGGCAAGGCCCTGGCCTCGGTCATGGAGCGCATCAAGATCAAGGACTCGGCCGGCAACGAGGTGACCCTCGACGCCCTGCGCGCCGCGAACGAGGCCGAGCACAACCACGAGCACTGATCGTCGGGTGAGGCCGCCGTCCGCCGCTCGCGGTGGACGGCGGCCCGATCCCTTTTCCGGGTACGTCTCCAGGGCTGCGCTGTCAGCGAACACTGCCCGGACCGGGACTCTGCCGCCCGGCTGAGCGGTTAGTGTCGGGTAGGACGGTACGGAGAGCGAAGGGCTGCCATGACCGACATGCACATGCAAGCGATGCCGCTCCGGGCGATCGAGGCCCGCGGTGGCGACAACATTGGCAACCTCGATGACTCGGTCTACAACCGGTTGCTCAAGGAGCGGATCATCTTCCTGGGCAGCGAGGTGACCGACCAGGTCGCCAACCGCATCTGCGCGCAGCTCCTGCTGCTCGCCGCGGAGGACCCGGACCGCGACATCAACCTGTGGATCAACTCGCCGGGTGGCTCGGTCTACTCCGGCATGGCGATCTACGACACGATGCAGTTCATCGACAACGACGTGTCGACCGTGGCGATGGGCATGGCGGCCTCGATGGGCCAGCTGCTGCTCTGCGCCGGCACCAAGGGCAAGCGCTACGCCCTGCCGCACGCGCGGATCATGATGCACCAGCCGTCGGGCGGCATGGGCGGCACGGCGTCCGACATCGCCATCCAGGCGGAGCAGATGCTCTACACCAAGCGGATGTTCCAGGAGCGGGTCGCCTTCCACACCGGGCAGAGCCAGGCGCAGATCGAGGCCGATTCCGACCGCGACCGCTGGTTCACCGCCCAGGAGGCCATGGACTACGGCTTCATCGACAAGGTGATCACCGGAGCCACGCAGGTTCCGGAAGGCGCCGGGACCCTGAGCTGAGGAGCTGACGATGACCGACCTGAGCCTGCCGCCGCAGTTCGCGGCCGTGCACAACCGCTACGTCCTGCCGTCGTTCGTCGAGCGCACGTCGTACGGGGTCAAGGAGTCCAACCCCTACAACAAGCTCTTCGAGGACCGGATCATCTTCCTCGGCGTCCAGGTCGACGACGCGTCGGCCAACGACGTGATGGCGCAGCTGCTGACGCTCGAGGGCACCGACCCGGACCGCGACATCATCATGTACATCAACTCGCCGGGTGGGTCGTTCACCGCCATGACGGCGATCTACGACACCATGCAGTACGTCCGGCCGGACATCCAGACGGTCTGCCTGGGCCAGGCCGCGAGCGCCGCGGCCGTCCTGCTGGCCGCCGGCACCCCGGGCAAGCGCATGGCGCTGCCGAACTCGCGGATCATCATCCACCAGCCGGCCACCGAGGGCGGCTACGGGCAGGGCTCGGACATCGAGATCCAGGCCCGGGAGATCCTGCGGATGCGGACCCAGCTCGAGGAGATGCTCTCCCGGCACTGCAACCAGCCGATCGACAAGGTTCGCAAGGACATCGACCGCGACAAGATCATGACGGCCGAGGAGTCCCGGGAGTACGGGCTGGTGGACACCATCCTCACCAGCCGCAAGAAGGGCCTGCTGGCGGCCAACGCCGCCAGCTGAGCAGTTTCGCGTCGAGGTCGGCCGGGAGTCCGCTCCCGGCCGACCGTCTGACACACCCGTTTTGGGGGTCGGAGAAACCTCCGCCAGCGGGTAACGTCGGGTCTGTACCGCTCCGCCGGTCCTCCGGCAGGGGTGAACGAGGCGGGCGGCGTACCGTCCGCAGGTCAGGGCCGGGTCTCCGGCCGATGAGTGCAGGGAGAACGTAGGTGGCACGGATCGGTGACGGCGGCGACCTACTGAAATGCTCCTTCTGCGGCAAGTCGCAGAAGCAGGTCAAGAAGCTCATCGCGGGCCCAGGGGTCTACATCTGCGACGAGTGCATCGATCTCTGTAACGAGATCATCGAGGAGGAGTTGGCCGAGTCCGGCGAGGTGAAGTGGGAAGAGCTTCCCAAGCCGATGGAGATCTGCCAGTTCCTCGACAACTACGTCGTCGGGCAGGACCAGGCCAAGAAGGCGCTCGCCGTCGCGGTCTACAACCACTACAAGCGGATCCAGGCCGAGGCGGCCGGCGCGCCGGGCTCCGGCGGTGACGCCGTCGAGCTGGCCAAGTCCAACATCCTGCTGCTGGGTCCGACGGGGTGCGGCAAGACCCACCTGGCGCAGACCCTGGCGCGGATGCTGAACGTGCCGTTCGCCATCGCCGACGCCACCGCGCTGACCGAGGCGGGCTACGTCGGCGAGGACGTGGAGAACATCCTCCTCAAGCTGATCCAGGCCGCCGACTACGACATCAAGCGCGCCGAGACCGGCATCATCTACATCGACGAGGTCGACAAGATCGCCCGCAAGTCGGAAAATCCGTCGATCACCCGGGACGTCTCGGGCGAGGGCGTCCAGCAGGCGCTGCTCAAGATGCTCGAAGGCACGGTGGCCAACGTGCCGCCGCAGGGCGGGCGTAAGCACCCGCACCAGGAGTTCATCCAGATCGACACCACCAACGTGCTGTTCATCTGCGGTGGGGCCTTCGCCGGGCTCGACCAGATCATCGAGGCCCGCACGGGCCACGGCGGCACCGGCTTCGGCGCCCGGCTCCGGTCGGTCAGTGAGCGGTCGACCGACGACATCTTCAGCCAGGTCATGCCGGAGGACATGCTGAAGTTCGGGCTGATCCCCGAGTTCATCGGCCGGCTCCCCGTGATCACGAACGTGCGCAGCCTCGACCGCACCGCACTGGTGCGCATCCTCACCGAGCCGCGCAACGCCCTCGTCCGGCAGTACCAGCGCCTCTTCGAGCTCGACGGCGTCGAGCTGGAGTTCGAGCCGCCGGCGCTGGAGGCGATCGCCGACCAGGCGATGCTGCGCGGCACCGGCGCCCGCGGCCTGCGCGCGATCATGGAGGAGGTCCTGCTCTCCGTGATGTACGAGGTGCCGAGCAACCCCGACGCCGCGCGGGTCCTGATCACCCGCGAGGTGGTCCTGGAGAACGTCAACCCGACGATCGTGCCGCGCGAGTTCACCGGCCGGCGCGCCCGGCGTGACCGCGAGGAGAAGTCGGCCTGATCCACCGCGCGACCGCGCCCGTCCGTTCCAGGTCGGGCGCGGTCGGCGTGTCCGGGGCCGGTGCGCCCCGGTCGGCCCGCGACGGCAGCGGAGGCGGGACCGGTCCACCTCTGCCGCTGTCGTCGCGGCCCGTTCCGGTCGTACGCTGATCCCCATGCGCGTCGCCGTCTGCCAGCTGAACGCCCGGGACGACCGTAAGGCGAACCTCGCGGCCGCGGAGGCCCTGCTGGAGCGGGCGGCCGGGGCCGGCGCGGACCTCGCCCTCCTGCCGGAGTACGTCGACTACCTCGGCCCCGCCGCCGGCCTGCCCGAGCCGGAGCCGGTGGACGGCGAGGTGGGGCAGTTCTTCGCCGCCGTCGCGCGCCGGCTGGGCATCTGGGTTCTCGCCGGATCGGTCCACGAGCGCGGGCCGGACCCGTCCCGCACCTGGAACACCACCCTGGTCTTCGACCGCTCCGGGTCGCTGGCCGCCACGTATCGCAAGATCCACCTGTACGACGTGGAAATCCCCGGCCGGGTCTCCTACCTGGAGTCGGCCACCGTCGCGCCGGGCGACCAGCCGGTGGTCGTCGACGTCGAAGGGCTCCGCGTCGGGTTGTCGATCTGCTACGACCTGCGCTTCCCGGAGCTGTACCGGCAGCTCGCCACCGAGGGCGGCGCCCACCTGCTGGTGGTGCCGGCGGCCTTCATGCTGCACACCGGGCGGGACCACTGGGAGGTGCTGCTCCGGGCGCGGGCGATCGAGAACCAGTGCTTCGTCGCCGCGGCGGGGCAGACCGGCGACCACGAGCCGGGCCGGACCTGCTTCGGGCGGAGCATGGTGATCGACCCCTGGGGGACGGTGCTCACCCAGGTGCCCGACGG
This sequence comes from Micromonospora sp. URMC 106, assembly GCF_051386395.1. Taxonomy (NCBI): domain Bacteria; kingdom Bacillati; phylum Actinomycetota; class Actinomycetes; order Micromonosporales; family Micromonosporaceae; genus Micromonospora; species Micromonospora sp. URMC 106. The sequence goes on along the minus strand of NZ_JBPQTP010000189.1, from coordinate 889 downwards.
CCCGGGCCTGGCCGTCGCCGACCTCGACCTCGACCGGCTCCGGACCATTCGGGCGGAGCTGCCGAGCCTGGCGAACCGGCGCCTGTAGTCCTCACTCCTGCAGGAGTACGCCAACCACGGCGAAGCCGGCGATCGCGGCGGCCGTGACCAGGAGGGCGGTCGTCATCCGGGACCGCCCCCGCCGCGCCAGCCGGGCCACCGAGACCAGGACGACGAAGAGCACGAAAGCGCCGATGACCAACTGCCAGAACGGCAGCAGCAGCCCGAGCAGCGCGTCCTCGGCGAGCACCGTCGGCCCGGGGCGGGGGAGGTCATCCATGCCAGACACTCTGGCACGGCGGAGCCGCGTTCGGACCGTGTGTCGCCATCACGAATGCGCGACCACCGCGCGCCGGCGGAGGGCGGGCAGTGACGGGTGCCGATTTGCCTTCTCGGGGCGGTCCGCGTAACTTTCTCTCTGCACGCGGGAGGCCGGACAAACCGGCCGAGAGCGGGCGCCAGGCTCGTGGCGGAGACGCCGAGCGAGACTGAGGACCGGGCGGTGCGAGGACACTCCGACACGGGGTTGCGATCGCGAGGCCGACCGGGTAGAGTTCTGAAGCCGGCAGGAGCCGGGCGGAGAGCCGCACAGCGGCGATCGGCCGGTCTGCGGTTTCCCACGACAGCAACGACCGCCGTCACACGGCGTGCGTCCTCGTGGATCTGGAACGCCTCATCGTGATCACCTCGGACACGAGGTTGACACGCGAGACGGACCGAGTAAGGTAGAGAAGCTGCCCCAAGCGGGGTTCCACACGGTGGGACGCTCGGTTGGTGTGTGGTTGTTCTTTGAGAACTCAACAGGGTGCTTGATAAGCCAGTGCCAATTTGATTTATACCCCGGACTGGC
>NZ_JBPQTP010000188.1:0-6394 GCF_051386395.1 Micromonospora sp. URMC 106 | reverse complement strand
TGTATAAGAGACAGCGGAGCCCCCGGCCGGTGTGCTCAGCAGGCGACGCCGTTGAGCTTGACCGTGCCCGGCGCGGCGGCCGGGCCGTTGGCGGTGAAGCCGACGGTCACCGACGCCCCCGGCGACAGCGAGGCCGCCCAGGTCGGGGCCGCCGCCGTCACCGTGCCACCGGACTGGGTCACCGTGGCGTTCCAGCCGCTGGCCAGGGTCACGCCGGCCGGCCAGGCCCAGGTGGCCTGCCACGGGTTTACCGTCGCGGTGCCCGTGTTGGTCACCGTCAGTTCGCCCTGGAAACCGCCCTGCCAGGCGTTGACCTGCCTGTACGCCGCCGCGCAGCCGCCGGTGGGCGACGGCGTCGAGGTCGGGGTCGCGGTCGGCGTGCCGGTGGGGCCGCCCCCGCCGCCGACCGGCGGGACCAGGTACGGCTGGAGGATGGCCTGCTTGGCGGTGTTGATGCTGGTCCAGTCGTCGAGCGCGATACCGCCGGTGTCACCGGAGTTCGGGTTCCACGACCAGTAGGTGAAGGACATCCCGTCGACCCCCGTGCCGGTGTACGCCATCAGCCGCTCCAGCCACACCTTGTCCCGCGGGTCGGCCAGGGTGCTGCCGAACTCGCCCAGCATGATCGGGGCGATGTTCTGCTTGTGCAGGTAACCCCAGTACTTGTCCCAGATGCCCGGCAGGTTGTTCGGGAAGTCCGGGCTCTTGAACCAGGCCTGCTCGTAGACCGAGGTGGCGTACTCGTGCGGCGAGTAGACCAGCCGGTTCGGCACGTCCAGCCGGACCGGGAAGTCCTTGGCCTTCGTCAGGTTGCCGCCCCACCAGCCGCAGTCCTCGTCGTTGCTCGGGTCGTTGTCCCACACGTTGGAGAGGCCGCCGCTGGGGCAGCTCACCCCCTCCACGAAGATCAGCCAGTTCGGCTGCACCGACAGGATCGCGTTGCCGGCCCGCTCCGCGGCCAGCCGCCAGTCCCGCGCCGGGTCTCCGCAGCCCCAGCACGCGCCGGTCGCCGCCGGGTTGGTGCCCTCGGCGTGCGGCTCGTTGTGCAGGTCCGCGCCGATCACGGTGGGGTTGCCCGCGTACCGCTGGGCGAGCATCTTCCAGTCGTTGATCCAGGTCGCCTCGGAGACCGTCGAGGTGTACCAGAGGGCCGACTGGCCGGCCGAGGTCGGGCGGTGCCGGTCCAGGATGACCCGCATCCCCTTGCCACCGGCGTACTCGATGACCTTGTCGAGGATCTGCAACGGGGAGAGCCCGACCAGGTCCGGGTTGACGAAGTCGTTGACGCCGCTGGCCGTGGCGCCCGGCTTCAGCGCGTCGTTCGAGTACGGGATGCGCAGCGTGTTGTAGCCGAGGCTGACCATCTTGTCGATCTGGCCCCGCCACGGGTTGGTGGACCACAGCCCGTGGAAGGTCCTGTTGTCGGTCTCCATGCCGAACCAGTTGATGCCGGTGATCCGTACCGTCGCGCCGGTGCTGTCGACGATCTTGTTGCCGTTGGTGTGCAGGTAGCCGGTGCCGGTGCCGCCGGGGGCGGCGGCGGCCGGGGTGGTGCTGACGGCGGCGGCGACGAGGACGCCGGCCGCGGCGGTGGCGAGCGCGGTGATCGCGCCGCCGAGGGCGCTGCGTCGGTGCATGCGAGCTCCACTTCGAACGCCCGCCGCCGCGGCGCGGCGCGGGCGGAGACCAGGGACGGGACCACCGTCACGCTTCACCGGGCGTACGCGGGAAGTGCGCGACGGAACGTGCCACGTGGCGGCGGCCGCTCGCGGGAGCACCGGCGACCGTCGACGGCGATGTTCGCCGTCGGTGCCCTCGCGCCGGTGTGGACCTGGCTCTGCCGCCCATTCTGATCAGCCCACCTCGATGCGTCAACCGACCGGGCGGCCCGGCTGGCCACGGGGCGTCGATGCCCGGACGCGCGGAAGCCCCCGGTCCGCGCGGACCGGGGGCTTCCGGGTGGCTCAGCTCAGCCGGCCTGCTCGGCGAGCTGGAGGAACTGCCGCTTCGAGGCCAGCGCCTGCTCGGCCTCGCGGACCCGCTTGGCGTCGCCGGCGGCCTGGGCGCGGGCCAGCCGCTCCTCGGCCTCGGCGACCTGCGCCCGCATCTGGGCCAGCAGCGGGTTGTCCTCCTTGGTGGTCCGCCGCCAGGCCGAGTCCATCACCTCGCGGACCTTCTCGTCGACCGCGCGCAGCCGGCGCTCCAGCCCGGCGGCCGCCTCGCGGGGCACCCGGCCGGCCTCGTGCCACTGCGCCTGGATCTCCCGCAGCTTGGCCTGCGCGCCCTTCGGGTCGCCCTCGACGTCCAGCGCCTCGGCCTCGGCGAGCAGCGCCTGCTTGCGCTCCAGGTTGGCCCGCTGCTCGTTGTCCCGCGCCGAGAAGACCTCGCTGCGCCGGGTGAAGAACTCGTCCTGCGCGGCCCGGAACCTCTCCCAGAGCTTCTGCTCCGCCTCCTTGGAGGCGCGCGGGGCCGCCTTCCACTGGTTCATCAGCTCCTTGAGCTGGTTGGCCGTCGCCGCCCAGTCGCTGGAGTCCTTCAGCTTCTCCGCCTCGGCGACCAACTCCTCCTTGACGGACTGCGCCTGCTTGCGCTGCGCGTCCAGGGAGGCGAAGTGGGCGCCCCGGCGGCGGGTGAAGCCGTCGCGGGCCGCGGCGAAGCGCTTCCACAGCTCACCGTCGGTCTTCTTGTCGACCCCGCGGATGGTCTTCCACTCGTCGAGGATCTCCTTGAGCCGGTCCCCGGCGGTCTTCCAGCCGGTCGACTCGGCGGCGAGCTTCTCCGCCTCCTCCACCAGCGCCTGCTTGCGGGCCAGCGCCTCGCCCCGGGCGGCTTCCTTGGCGGCCTTGGCCTCGCCGGCCTTCTCCTCGGCGACGGCGGCGAGCCGGTCCAGCCGCGCCGCCAGCGCGTCGATGTCGCCGACGACGTGCGCCTCGGCGAGCGAGGCGCGGATCCGGCGGATCGTGGTCAGCGAGTGGCCGGCGTCCGCCGCACCCGAGTTGAGCCGCGCCTCCGTCAGGTTGACCTCGGTCACCAGGTCGTCGAAGCGGCGGGCGAAGTGGGCCAGCCCCTCCTCGGGCGCTCCCGCCTGCCAGGATCCGACCACCCGCTCGCCCTCGGCGGTCTTGACGTACACGGTGCCGTCCGCGTCCACCCGTCCGAAGGCAGTCCAGTCGCTCATGTGCCCATCCTCGTTCTCCCGGCGTCGGGGAGCACTCCCACGATCGCCGCCACGGCGCAGCAAAGTTTCCCCCGGCATTGTCACAGGTGCGACCCCGTTCCCGTCGAGCGCCTATCGCCGACCGTGACCATACGGTGTCCTACCGCCCGCGACAGGCACCCTGGGGAAGTTGTCGGAATTCGTCGTACGGTGTACCGTACAGCGTACGAGTCGGCGACCGGAGTCGCCGGCCCCTGAGGAGGAGCAGATGACGCAGTCCCGCAGCCGGATCACGCCCCCGGCCGACCAGAGCTTCGTGCCGGACCCGGCCGCCCTCGACGAGCTGGACGAGTGGTTCCGCCGCTACGACGCGTTGGCCGAGGCGGGCGACGTGGCGGGCACCGCCGACCTGGCGATGTTCCCGCTCAACACGGTCACCGACGACGCCACCGGGGAGGGCTCCGCCGAGCAGCTCGACCGCCCGGCTTACCTGGAGAAGATGGGCGGCGTCCTCGGCGGCGGTGGCGACCTGACCATGGAGTCCCGCCGCACCCCGTACTTCCTCACCCCCAGCCTGGTCGTCGTCTTCACCGAGGCGGAGTTCACGATCGACGGCGAGCGGCAGCAGGTGCGCTACGCCGACCTGCTGGTGAAGGCCGGGGGCCAGTGGCGGTTCCAGACCATGGTCCAGGGCGGCTGGGGCGGCCAGGCGGGCTGAGCGGTGGGTGCGGGGGCGCCGGGCGTGGTCGTGCCGATACCGTTGCCTGGTGCCCCTGGTCGCCGCCGCCGTCTGTCCCCACCCGCCGCTGATCGTCCCCGAGCTGGCCGGTGCCGCCGCACCCGAGCTGGACGAGCTCCGCGCCGCCTGCGACGCCGCCGTCGCCGGGCTGATCGCCGCCGGGCCCGAGGTGATCGTCCTGGTCGGCGGCGGTTCGGAGACCGCCAGCTTCGACGCGGCCGACCACGGCTCACTGCGGCCATACGGCCTCGACCGGCACGTGCGGTTGTGGAAGGTGAACTGCGCCGGGAGCGAGCGGCTGCCGCTGAGCCTGACCGTCGGCGCGTGGCTGGTCGGGCGCTCCCGCACCGAGCTGCCCCGGCTGGCCCGCTCTGTCGCGGCCGACGCCTCCCCGGCGCAGTGCGTCGAGCTGGGGGCGGCGCTCGGCGCGCCGGCGGAGCCGCGTACCGCGCTGCTGGTGACGGGGGACGGGTCGGCCTGTCGCGGCCCGAAGTCGCCCGGCTACGACGACCCGCGCGCCGAGGCGTACGACGACGGGGTCGCCCGCGCCCTGGCCGGCGCGGACGTCGAGGCCCTGCTCGACCTGGACCCGGTCCTGTCGGCGGAGCTGAAGGCCGCGGGCCGCGCGCCCTGGCAGGTGCTGGCCGGCGCGGTCCGCGCGGCGGGCGGCGACTGGCGCGGCGAGCTGCGCCACTACTCGGCGCCCTACGGCGTCGCCTACTTCGTCTCCTCCTGGGCGCCGGCGTGACCGCCCGCACGCCGGCCGGGACGGTCGTCGCGGTGGTGGGGCCCACCGCGGCCGGGAAGTCGGCGCTGAGCATCGCCCTCGCGCACGCCCTCGACGGCGAGGTGGTCAACGCCGACTCGATGCAGCTCTACCGGGGAATGGACATCGGCACCGCGAAGCTCACCCCGGCCGAGCGCGAGGGGGTGCCGCACCACCTGCTGGACATCTGGGACGTCACCGAGCCGGCGAGCGTCGCCGAATACCAGCGGCTGGCCCGCGCGGCGATCGACGACATCCTGGCCCGGGGTCGGGTGCCGCTGCTGGTCGGCGGCTCCGGCCTCTACGTGCGGGCGGTGCTGGAGCGCTTCGAGTTCCCCGGCACCGACCCGGCGGCGCGCGAGCGGCTGGAACGGGAGCTGGCCGAGGCCGGCCCCGCCCCGCTGTACGCCCGGCTGCGCGAGGCCGACCCGGCCGCCGCGGCGAGCATCCTGCCCACCAACGGGCGGCGGATCGTCCGGGCGCTGGAGGTCGTCGAGCTGACCGGGGCGCCGTTCGCCGCCTCGCTGCCCGACCCGACGCCGTACTACCCGTCCGTGCAGCTCGGCGTGGACCTGGACACGGCGCTGCTGGACGAGCGGATCGCCCAGCGGGTGGACCGGATGTGGGCCGACGGCCTGGTCGCCGAGACGCGGGAGCTGGTCGGGCGCGGCCTGGCCGACGGGCGCACGGCCAGCCGGGCGCTCGGCTACCAGCAGGTGCTGCGCTTCCTCGCCGGGGAGTCGACCGAGGCCGAGGCGCACGACGAGACGGTCCGGGCCACCCGGCGCTTCGTCCGGCGGCAGCGCTCCTGGTTCCGCCGGGACCCGCGGATCCACTGGCTCGACTCGGCCTCGCCGGAGCTGATCCCGACCGCCCTGCGCCTGGTGCCCGCCGCTGCGCGATGATGGGGGCGTGCAGTTCACCAAGGGCCACGGCACCGGCAACGACTTCGTCATCCTGCCCGATCCGGACGGCCGGCTCGCACTGACGCGCGGGCTGGTCGCGGCGCTCTGCGACCGGCGACGCGGCATCGGCGCCGACGGCGTGCTGCGGGTGGTCCGGGCGGCGAAGCACCCCGACGGCGTGGCGCTGGCCGGCGAGGCCGAGTGGTTCATGGACTACTGGAACGCCGACGGGTCGTTCGCCGAGATGTGCGGCAACGGCGCCCGGGTCTTCGTCCGCTACCTCCTCGCCACCGGGTTGGCCGAGCCGGCCGGGGAGGCGCTGCCCGTGGCCACCCGGGCCGGCGTCGTGCGCGCGCTGGTCACGGCCGACGCCATCGCCGTGGAGATGCGCCGCCCCCGGCTGTACGACACGGCGACCGCCAGCCTCGGCGGGCTGACCCTGCCCGGCACGGCGGTGGACGTGGGCAACCCACACCTGGTCTGCGCGCTGCCGGGCGGGCTGGAGCTGACCGCGCTGGACCTCACCGGGGCTCCCGACGTCGACCCGGCGGTCTTCCCGGCCGGCGTCAACGTCGAGTTCACCGCGCCCGGTGAGCCGGTCGACGGCGCCGACGGGCACGTGCTGATGCGGGTCTACGAGCGCGGTTCGGCCGAGACGCTCTCCTGCGGCACGGGCGCCTGCGCCGTGGCCGCCGTGGCCCTGCGCGACGCCGGCCGGGACACCGGGGTGATGGCGGTGGACGTCCCCGGCGGCCGCCTCTCGGTCACGGTCACCGAGGACTCCTGCTGGCTGGCCGGCCCCGCCGTCCTGGTCGCCACCGGCGACC
>NZ_JBPQTP010000187.1:0-6436 GCF_051386395.1 Micromonospora sp. URMC 106 | reverse complement strand
CCCCCCGCCCAGTCCGTCCCGACGAACGGCCGCCCCGCCGGCGAGCCCCCGGAGCGGCCCAACCACCGGTCCTTCTTCGAGCCGGCGTCCGGCCGTGCGTCGGCGCAGCGGCAGGAGGCGCTGCGCTCCGGCGAACGGGCCGTCCCGCCCTCCCGCCTCGCGCGCGGCGGCCAGCCGTTCCCCCGGCGCCGGCCGCTCGCCGAGCCGGTGCCGGAGGGCCCGACCCAGCCGATCCCGGTCGCCCCGGCCGACGGGGAACCGACCCGGGCCTTCGCGGTGCCGGTCGGGGAGAGCACCCAGGTGCTGCCGTCGCGCCGGCCCGACGTGGCCGTCGAGGACGTCACCCGGGACCTGCGCGTCCCGGCCCCCGACGCCATGCCGGCGTACGCCCCGCGCCGGCCGGAGCCGGACGGCGACGCCACCCAGGCCCTGCCGCGCCCCCGGCCCACACCGGAGCCCGACCCGGCGGAGGAGCCGGTGTCAGTCGCGGAGCCGGTCTCCGGGCCGCCCGCCCCCCGGCGCGGGTTCTCGCCGATCGTCATCGAGGGCACCGTCATCGAGTCGCGGGACCTGACCGGGCCTCCCGACGGCACCGACCCCGAGCCCGTGTCGCTGTTCGAGCCGGTGCGGCGCGGCGACCGGGCGGCCCCGGCCCCCGCCGGCCCGGCCGACGCGACACCCGACCCGGCCGTCGCCGCTTTCGGTCCGGCCGACACGGCACCCGCCGGCCTGTCCGACGCGACACCTGGCCCGGCCGTCGCCGCCTTCGGCCCGGCACCCGGCCCGGTCGGTCCCGCACCCGCCACTTTGGTCGATCCCGCGTCCGCCCACCCGGTCGGCACGGCACCCGCCGGTCCGGTCGACTTCGCACCCGCCGGGCAGGTCGACGGCGCGCCCGGGCCGGAGACGTCCGGCGGGCTGCAGCCGCCGACCGATGGCGGCGGAGCCCCGGCCGGACCGACGCCGGGGGAGGACGCGGCGCCGGCGTGGGGCGGGCAGGGCGACACCACGCCGGCGGAGGACGCGGCGTTGGCGTGGGGCGGGCGGGCCGACACCGCTGCGGGCGGGTCCGGCGTGCCCTCGGTGGAGGACCATCGGCCGGACCCCGACGACGAGGCGGCGTCCCGGACCGAGGTTCCGGTCGACTTCCAGCCGGCCAACGAGGTCGAGGAGAACCTGCTCGACGCCGCCGGGACCGGCAGCACCGACACGTTCCTGTCCACGCTGCTGCTGGCCCGCGTGCTGCTGCCGGTGGCGGCCGGGTCCACGCCGGGGAGCCGACCCGGTGAGCCCGGCTTCGTCTGGCGTACGGAGGAGCTGGACGGCGAGACGTTCGTCGTGGTGCACACCTCGCCGGAGCGGCTCGCGGAGCACACCGACGCGACGGTCGAGACCATCGAGGTCAAGTTCGTCCAGCTGATCCGCCGCTGGCCGGACGAGTCCTGGTCGTTCGCGGTCAACCCGGGCAGCCCCGTCGGGGCGAAGCTGCCCGGCGAGCAGATCGTCGCGCTGGCCAACTGGGCGGCGGAGGTGGGGCTCGGCGACGACGTCGGGGCCGAGAGCGAGCCGCCGCCCCCCGTCGAGGAGCCGGTCAGCCGCCCCCGCTACGCCGCGCCCGACCCGGCCCGGCCGATCGTGATGCAGAAGGCGGTCGCCCCCAGCCAGCTCGCGTACTACCTGGATCGGGGCTACGACCGGGTTTCCGGCTTCGTGCACCGGGCGAACGAGCTGGCCCACCTGAACACCCCGGCCCAGCTGTACGACGCGCTCGGCCTCGGGCACCCCGAGTCGCCGTTCGCCCGGGACGCCGAGGAGATCTACGTGCTGCGCTGGCCGGCGCACCGGCCCAGCCTCTACCGGATCCCGTACGGCGGGCAGAACGAGGCGGCCATGCGGGCCATGGAGGGCTGGGTCATCGAGCGCCCGCCGTTCCGGGGCAACGGCTTCGCCCCGGGGGAGAGCAGCGACGTGGTGGCGGAGTTCAAGGTGGACAGCGCCCGGCTGCCGCACGGCGCGCAGTTGTGGCGGATCGGCGCGGACGGCACCGAGCGGGTGGTCGCCATCCTCGACACCGACGCGCTGCTGTGGCGACAGGTCGGTGAGCGGTGATCCGGGACGGCTACGTGGCCCGCTGGCGCGGACGGGAGTACCAGGCGAGCCCGGACGGTGACGACGTCCGGCTCTACCAGCCCGAGCCGGGCGAGGGCTTCGAGGAGGTACGCCCCGGCCGGCACGTGCGGGTGGTGCCGGCCACCGAGGTCGACGACCTGGCGTACGTGCGGACCACCTGCACCTGGCAGGGGCAGCCGTTCATCGTCCTCGGCGAACACGACGGCTGGCTGCGGGTGGAGTACACCGGCGGGCGCTGGCCCGTCGCCCAGGCGATGGGGCTGGAGGTCTTCGACTTCGGCGTCTACCAGGGCTGGGCACCGGCCGCCGAGGTCGCCGACCTGCGCGAGCAGCGGGTCTGAGTCAGGACTTCGCCCAGCGCAGGATCTCGCCGAGCACCACCTCGCGGGCCTCCAGGTGCGGGAAGTGCCCCACGCCGTCCAGGAGCCGCCACTCGTAGGGGGCCACCACGTACCGGCCGGAGCCCTGGGCGGTGCGCGGCAGGGACACCTGGTCGAGCGCGCCGTGCAGCTGGAGGGTCGGCGTGATCAGCGGCTTCTGCATCAGCCGGACGAAGCGGTAGCCGTGCAGGCGGAGCACGGAGCGGAACGCCCAGCGGTAGCCCTCCAGCGCGCAGAACGCCGCCTGCGGGATCCGCATCGCCTCCCGGCACCGCCGGGCGTACGCCTCGAAGTCCGGCCCGTGGACCCAGCGTGGCCCGCCCCAGCGGCGCAGCATCTCCTCGACCGCCGCCGCGTCGTCCCGGGTGAGCACGTGCTCGTAGCGGGGCAACTGGAACTTCAGGGCGGGTGTGGAGGCGGCGAACTGCCCCCGTGGGTCGGCGAAGATGGCGGCCCGGAGCCGGAGCGGGTGCGGGGCGCCGAGCACCACCAGCCGGCGGACCAGGGACGGGTGGAACGACGCCACGGTCCAGGCGATCAGGCCACCGGCGCCGGCCCCGACCAGGGTCGCGGAGCGCTCGCCGAGGGCCCGGATCAGGCCGGCGATGTCGGCGGCGAGGGTGTAGCCGTCGTACCCCCGGGGCGGCTTGTCGCTGGCGCCGTAGCCGCGCAGGTCGACCGCCACGGCGCGGAACCCGGCGTCGGCGACCGCCGGCAGCATCTCGTGCCAGGCCCACCAGTGTTCGGGGAAACCGTGCAGGAAGAGCACCATCGGGCCCGTGCCCGCCTCGACGACGTGGAACCGGCTGCCGTTGGCGCCGACGAACCGGTGTGTCCACGGCCCTTCGGTGAGGACACAGGACTCGTCGACGGGCCCGCCACGCTGCTCGGTCATGCCGAACAGCCTAGGACCCCGGTGCCGGCCGGCTCCGCCGCCGACCCGGCCGGGTGGCCGGGATCGCTCGGCGGGCCCCGGTTCGCCCGGCGTCGGGCGGGCCGGGGGATGCCGGGCGGGGTCGGCCGCTCAGCGCACCGCGCTGATCCTCACGATGCTGGCCGGCATGCCGGAGCGCCGCCAGCGGCACCGGACCCGGCGCGCCCGTCCGTCGCCGGCGCGGGGCTCGCCCGGATCCGTACCTGTCCTGTGCACCCGGCCGGAAAGGGCGATGCCCGGGCAGGTGGCCTGCCCGGGCATCGCGTGGTGCGGGTGGTGCGGGATCAGCGGATCAGGAGATGCGGATCTTGGTGTAGACGCCGTCCTTCTCCAGGACCCGGATCTTGGTGCCGGTGGCCGGGAGCTTGACGCCGTGGTTCGGCAGCTCCGGGTACCAGTACTGCTTGGTGTCGTCGAACAGCGGCTGCGCGGCCTGGCCACGGATGTACTGCGGCTGGCTGTTGAGGTGCAGCGTGAACGAGTCGGCCTTCTTCAGGCTGAACGGCGCGTCGTAAACCTGGACGCGGGCCCGCCAGGGCTGCCCGGTCAGGTTGTAGATCGGCCGCGGGTGCGCGTCGATGATCAGGTTGCGACCCTCACCCGGGTGCGCGAACGTGTCGTTGTCCGCCCAGCGGGTGTTCCAGTAGGAGATCAGCAGACCCTCCTGGTACGCGTAGTGGTCCACGTAGTCCGGGCGGGTGTTCGCGTAGCCGAAGAAGTACGGGCCGGTCTTCAGGTACTTGTCGTACGAGATGTACTGCCGGGTGCCCGCGATGTAGTAGTTGTCGAACTCGCGGGTGTAGCTCTCCTCGGCGATCTCGAAGCCGCCGGCGAGCGTCCAGCCCGCGGCGCCGGACTCGGCACCGTCGGAGAGGACGTTCTGACCGTCGGCGGTCACGGTGACGGCGTCACCGTAGAAGCCGCCCGCGGAGACACCACCGTCGGTCTGGTAGCGCAGCCGGAACTGCGCGACCTTGCCCGCCGCCACGTCCATCGGGATGTTGATGTCGACCCACTGGCCGTTGCTGCTGCCGTCCAGGGCCGGCCGTCCGGGCGAGATCTCCGGAAGGGGCTGGCCGTTGACCGTGCCCGGCAGCGCCGTCCAGGTCTGGCCGCCGTCGAGCGACGCCTCGAAGAACAGGTAGTCGTACCCGGCCTCGATGTCGTAGCGGCCCTTCATCGACAGCGACGCCGACGACTTCCCGGTGAAGTCCAGGGTCCGGGTCATCGTGCTGTTGAGGTCGTCCTCGTTGCCCGAGAAGAACTGCTTGGTGCCCTCGAACGGCTTGCCGTTGTCGAAGGTGTACTCCCGCTTCGGGAGCACCACGACGACGCCCTGGGCCTCGTTGGTGTTGTATTCCTGCGGGCCGAGCTTCAGGGTGCGCTGCTGCCCCGCGACGACCACCTCGTAGTCGAGCCAGCCGAGCTGGAGCTTGTTCCACGCGCCCAGGTCACCGCCGCGGTCGCCGATCCCGGCGTCGTTCTTGGCGCCGAGCCGGCTCTGGGCCATCAGGGTCCAGTGCTCGTTGTTGTTGTCCCCACCACTGACGACGTTGTAGTCGTCCGGCAGACCGAGGTCGTGGCCGTACTCGTGGTAGAAGACGCTCCGGCCGCCGTTCTCCGGCTGGATGGTGTAGTCACCGATCCAGATGCCGGTGTTGCCGATCTGGGTGCCGCCGGCCGGGAAGTCGGCCGGGCCGGTCGAGCCCTGGTCGGACGCGAAGGCGTACCAGCGGTGGCTCCAGATGGCGTCCTCGCCCTGGTACGGGTCACCGTCGGCCTCGTCGCCGCCGGAGTGGACGATCTGGAAGTGGTCGATGTAGCCGTCCGACTCGTTGAAGTTGCCGTCCGAGTCGTGGTCGTACCGGTCCCACTGGTCCATCGCCTTGACGTCCGCGGCGATCTGGGCGTCGGTGCGGCCGGCGGCCTTCTGGTCGGCGACCCACTGGTTGGCGGCGTCGCGGACCAGCGCCCACGTGTTGGTGCAGACGTTGTCGGCGCACGGGTAGCCGCCGGAGCGGCCGTAGCGGGCCTCGTTGTACTTGACCTTCACCCAGTCGGTGACCGTGCCGTCGACGCTGTAGCGACCCGAGGACTGCGCCTCGTAGTACTGCTTCAGCGACTCGTCACCGGGGTTGGTGCCGAAGTAGAGCTTGCGGTAGTGCTCGGCGTTGTAGTCCGCCTGCCACACCGTCGAGTTGTCCACCGCCCGGTTGGGGGCGGGGATCTCGTTGTGCAGCGGCCCGTCGAACCGGGTCGGACCCGGAGTGGTCGGGTCGGTGTCCTGGTCCGGGTAGCTCGGGTGCCGCTCGTTGCCGAACTCGGCGAGGATGACGAAGATCCGGTCGGTCTGCTCGCGAGCGAGCTCGACGTACTGGTCCTCCATCTGGCTGGCGGCGCCGGCCCGGGTCGAGCGGGCGGTGGCCCCCTCGGCCTGGGTCTTGCCGACCTTGACGACCGTGCTGCCGTTGATCTTCTGCGCCTTGGCCCGGCCGGAGAGGACGTCGCTCAGGCCCTCCTGGCGCAGGGCGCGACGCTTGTCCTCGAGCGGGTTCGGCAGGTCGTGGTCGACATGGGCTGGCTCGGCGACCGACGGAGCGGCCGCCGGCAACTTGGGCTGCGGCGCGGCGCTGGCGGACGTGCCGACCGCCAGTCCTGTTGCCGTCAGCGAAAGCCCGAGCAGACCCACTGCGACTTTGCGCACGTGGTACCTCCGGTGTGAGGGAACCGGCCCAACGGGGGTACGGGCCGGTGGAGATCGGTCCCACCAGGGGGACCAATGGTGAACATAGACACTCCTGTGACCCCTGGGAAGATGCGTACGTCTATTTGTTGCAAAGTTTTGTTGAGAATGCTTTTCACCGTCACATCCCCGCCGTTCATCAACCGCCATGAGCAGGCCTTACGGTCGTCGATGGGGCAGAAGAGACGGTTTTCGATAGGACTGATCAGTTACGCGAAAAGTGGGGGCGGTGGCGTCACCGCCACCGGC
>NZ_JBPQTP010000186.1:0-6448 GCF_051386395.1 Micromonospora sp. URMC 106 | reverse complement strand
GTGGCGGTCGCCCTCGCCCTCGCGTACGCCGTCACCGCCCTGCTCCGCGCGGCCAGCGTGCCGACCGCGGCCGGCGCAGCACCAGCGTTCCGGCCAGGCCCACGGCGGCGCAGCACCCTACGAGGGCGGGTGGCCTGCTTGAGGCGTTCCTCGCCGGCGTGCGCGAGGATGTCCCGCTGGAAGAGCGCGGCCTGCATCTTGGCGGCGATCTGCCGCTGCTCGCTGGCGATGGCGGCCTCGCGGGCCTTCATCTCCGCGATGGACCGTTCGATCTCCGCCAGGTGCTCGACCCACTGTGGCTGGTGCGCACCGCAGTGCGGGCAGCTGACGGCCGGTTTGATCTCCCGGCCGCACGAGGAGCACTGAAAGCTCGCCACGACACCCCTCCGCCCGCACTGTGGACTCCCACCTTGGCAGCATGCCCAATGCGGGCGCGGATTTCGACAGTTGTCGGCGGGTCCGGGGCAAAGATCGTCGGGCGGACGGCGAACGGCCGGTCGCGGAGCGTGCTCCGCGACCGGCCGTCAGTCGTCGGTCGTCAGGGGCGGCCCATGCCGCGGTACTCCCAGCCGGCCTGCGTCCACAGTGCGGAGTCCAGGCAGTTGCGGCCGTCGACCACCTTGCGGCCGGCGACCAGCTCGCCGAGGGCGACGGGGTCGGCGTTGCGGAAGTCGGCCCACTCGGTGAGTACGCAGACCAGGTCGGCGCCGGTCACGGCCTCGTTGATGCCGGGCTCGTAGACCAGCTCGGGGGCCACGGCGCGGGCCCGCTCCATGCCCTGCGGGTCGTAGACGTGCACGTCGGCGCCCGCCTTGCGCAGCAGCGAGGCGACGGCGAGCGCCGGGGCGTCGCGTACGTCGTCGGTGTTGGGCTTGAACGTCGCGCCGAGCACGGCGACCCGGGTGCCGGAGAGGTCCGGACCGGCCGGCCCGGAGCGGCGGCCGAGCAGCTCGGCGGCGAGCTGGACGACCCGGGTCCGGCGGCGCAGGTTGATCAGGTCGACCTCGTGCAGGAAGCGCAGCGCCTCCCCGGCGCCGAGCTCCTGGGCGCGGGCCTGGAACGCCCGGATGTCCTTGGGCAGGCAGGCACCGCCGAAGCCGAGCCCGGCCTGGAGGAACCGGTTGCCGATGCGCGGGTCGAAGCCGATGGCGCGGGCGAGGTGGGTGACGTCGCCGCCGGCGGCCTCGCAGACCTCGGCCATCGCGTTGATGAAGGAGATCTTGGTGGCGAGGAAGGCGTTCGCGGCGACCTTGACCAGCTCGGCGGTGGCGAAGTCGGTGACCACGAGGGGCACCTCGCGGTCCTCCGTGGCGGCCAGGTCGAAGACGCCCTTGTGGGCGGCGTAGAGCATGCCGTTGGCCCACTCGCTCTTGACGCCGACCACGATGCGGTTGGGCCGCAGCACGTCGTCGACGGCGAAGCCCTCCTGGAGGAACTCGGGGCTCCAGGCCACCTCGACGCCCAGGTCGGCGGGGGTGTGCTTGCTGACCAGCTGCTCGACCCACTCGGCGGTGCCGACCGGCACGGTCGACTTGCCGACGATCAGCGCCTTGCGGGTCAGGTGCTGGGCCAGGCTGGTGACCGACGCCTCGACGTACGACAGGTCGGCGCCCATGCCGTCGGCGCGCTGCGGAGTGCCGACGCAGATGAAGTGCACGTCGCCGAAGTCGGCGGTCTCGGCGATGTCCGTGCTGAACCGCAGCCGCCCGGCCGCCAGGTTGCGCTTGAGCAGCTCGTCCAGGCCGGGCTCGTGGATCGGCACCTCGCCCGCGTTCAGCATCGCGATCTTGTCGGCGTCGACGTCGAAGCCGAGGACCTCGTAGCCCAGCTCGGCGTAGCAGATGGCGTAGGTCGCACCGAGGTAGCCGGTGCCCAGGAAGGTGACCCGCGGTCGCTGCGCGCCCGAGGGAGGCGTCACCGCGGCGATGGCGGGCATCGGCTGGGTGTTCGGGTACGGGATCGTCACGCCTGTCTTCTCCGCTCGCGCTGGCGCCGCGTCGTCGCGTCGCGTTCTGCTGCGGCGCCTGGGCGGGCACCGGAGGGACTCTATGCCTGTCACTTCCATCATCGCCGGGCGGCGTCGACGCTCGTCGTGCCATAGCCTACGCGGCGGTAACATCGCCTGAGGTGGTCGCTATCCTTCAGTCTGCGCCGTCGACGGTCAGGAGACGTTACAGACTGCGCATGATAGCGGTGAAGGGGAGGGGCCGACATGGCCGCAGAGCAGTCGTTCGACGTCTACCGGTTGCCCGAGGAGCACGAGGCGATCCGGGAGGCGGTCCGTGAGGTCTGTGCGGCCAAGGTGGCGCCGCACGCCGCCGAGGCGGACGAGACCGGTGAGTTCCCGAAGGCGTCCTACGACGCGCTGCGCGCCGCGGACTTCCACGCCCCGCACATCCCCGTCGAGTACGGCGGCGCGGGCGCGGACGCCCTGGCCACGGCCATCGTGATCGAGGAGGTGGCGCGCGCCTGCGCGTCGTCCTCGCTGATCCCGGCGGTCAACAAGCTGGGCACCATGCCGCTGCTGCTGGCCGGCTCCGAGGAGCTGAAGCGGAAGTACCTCACCCCGGTCGCCTCCGGCGACGCCATGTTCTCGTACTGCCTCTCCGAGCCGGAGGCGGGCAGCGACGCGGCCTCGATGACCACCCGCGCCGTACGTGACGGCGATCACTGGGTGCTCAACGGCGTCAAGCGCTGGATCACCAACGCCGGGGTCTCGGAGTTCTACACCGTCTTCGCGGTGACCGACCCGTCGGCCCGGTCCCGGGGCATCTCCGCCTTCGTGGTGGAGAAGTCCGACGCCGGGGTCAGCTTCGGCGCCCCGGAGAAGAAGCTCGGCATCAAGGGCTCGCCGACCCGCGAGGTCTACTTCGACAACGTCCGGATCCCGGCGGACCGCATGATCGGCGCGGAGGGCACCGGCTTCGCGACCGCGATGAAGACCCTCGACCACACCCGGGTCACCATCGCCGCGCAGGCCGTCGGCATCGCCCAGGGCGCGCTCGACTACGCCAAGGGGTACGTGCAGGAGCGAAAGCAGTTCGGCAAGGCGGTCGCCGAGTTCCAGGGCGTCCAGTTCATGCTCGCCGACATGGGCATGAAGCTGGAGGCGGCCCGCCAGCTCACCTACGCCGCCGCCGGCAAGTCGGAGCGGGGCGACGCCGACCTGACCTACTTCGGCGCGGCCGCCAAGTGCTTCGCCTCGGACGCCGCCATGGAGATCACCACCGACGCGGTGCAGTTGCTCGGCGGCTACGGCTACACCCGGGACTACCCGGTCGAGCGGATGATGCGGGACGCCAAGATCACCCAGATCTACGAGGGCACCAACCAGGTGCAGCGCATCGTGATGGCCCGCCAGCTCCTGAAGGGCTGAGCCGGTCGGCGGGCGGGCCGGTCGCCCGGCCCGCCCGGTGGTCACCGGATCTCGGTCGTGTCCTCCTCCGGCCGGTTGCCCGTGCGCGGCGGCGCCGACCACGGCGACTCGCCGCCGGTGCGACGGGGCAG
Organism: Micromonospora sp. URMC 106; assembly: GCF_051386395.1. Classification (NCBI taxonomy): domain Bacteria; kingdom Bacillati; phylum Actinomycetota; class Actinomycetes; order Micromonosporales; family Micromonosporaceae; genus Micromonospora; species Micromonospora sp. URMC 106. Next base: position 2,941 of record NZ_JBPQTP010000186.1, on the reverse strand, counting down.
TGGCTCGGTCGGCGTCGGGTCCGGGTAACCGAGCGTCAGCGGGGCGGTGTCCCGGTCGGTCGAGCCGGCCGAGGGCCAGTCGGTCAGCGTGAAGTCGTCCCCCTCCGGGCCGGCGGCGGTCGCCGGCGCGGGCTCGGCCACCGGCCGCGGCCACCGGCGCCAGCGCTGCCCGCTGAACGTCGCCATGACCAGGAGCAGCCCGAGCAGGAAGAGGGTGCCGTTCTCCACCGGCACGTGCAGCGGCAGGGGGTCGCCGAGGACCTTCCAGCCGTCCGGGATGCGGTCCCGTACCTCGAAGGGCGCGACGAACATCCCCACGTACGGGGCGGCGAGCAGCAGCCCGGCCACCAGCGGGCCGAGGGGTGAGGTGCGCAGCGTGCCGAGCAGGCCGAGCAGGATCCCGCCGACGGCGAGGTAGACGGCCGGCTCGATGAGATTGGCCGAGTTGAACCTGTCGATCTCGACCCAACGGTCGACGGTGCCCGCCGACCCGTCCTGTCCGAGGGTGACCAGCACCCACGTGACGGGTGCCACCACCAACCCGGCGAGGAAGCTCCAGAGATGTCGCATCCGCGCACCGTACCGTTTCCGACATGACCGAGCACCCCTCCACCGCGCCGGCCGGCAAGCCGACCTCGTACTCCCGGGTCACCCTGAGCCGCATCATGACCGCCGTCGACGTCAACCTCTACGGCACCGTGCACGGCGGGGTACTGATGAAGTTCATCGACGACGTGGCGGGGGCGGCGGCCGCCCGGCACAGCGGCGGCACGGCGGTCACCGCGGCGATCGACGAGATCGTCTTCGCCGAGGCGGTCCGCGTGGGCGACCTGGTGCACGCGCACGCCCAGGTGAACTGGACCGGGCAGACCTCGATGGAGGTGGGGGTCCGGGTGGTGGCCGAGCGGTGGGACTCGGCCGAGGACGAGCCGGTGCGGGTGGCCACCGCGTACCTCGTCTTCGTGGGCGTCGACGTCGGCGGCGCGCCACGGCCGGTCCGGCCGGTGCTGCCGGAGACCGCGGAGGACGAGCGCCGGTTCCGGGAGGCGGAAATCCGCCGGGCGCACCGGCTGGCCCGGCGCCGCGCCATCCAGGCCCACCGCGCCGGCTGAGACGTCACGAGGAGTCCGGCCGCCACCGGGGACGCGGGGACGGGCCCTTGCCCGCCCGGACCACACAGGGTGGCGGTGGGGCATGTGGGTTCCGCACGTGCGCCGACGGGGGTCGGGTGCGGAGAATGGCGCTTCGAGGTAGGGCAAGATGGCGCCACGGCCCATTTCACAGTGTCGTGCGGGGCCAGGGGAGGGTGGAGCAGTGGGTGACGTGCTGTGGACGCCGCCGGCGGACGTACGCGAGCGGTCCCGGATCGGGAACTACCTGCGCTGGCTGCGTGAGCACCGGGGCTTGGACTTCGCCGACTACGACGAGCTGTGGCGCTGGTCGGTCACCGACCTTGAAGCGTTCTGGCGGTCGGTCTGGGACCACTTCGAGGTGATCGCGCACACCCCGCCGACCGCCACGCTGACCGACCGCGGGATGCCCGGCGCCCGGTGGTTCCCCGGCGCCACCCTCAACTACGCCGAGAACGTGCTGCGGATGCCCGGTCGGGCCGACGACGACCCGGTGGTGATCGCGCACGGCCAGACCCGCGCGCCGGTCGCGCTGACCGCGGCCGGGCTGCGCGAGCAGGTCCGCCGGGTCGCGGCGGGGCTGCGCCGGCTCGGCGTCACCGCCGGCGACCGGGTGGCCGCGTACGCGCCGAACATCCCCGAGACGTACGTGCTGCTGCTGGCCACGAGCAGTCTCGGCGCGATCTTCTCCTCCTGCGCGCCGGAGTTCGGCACCCGCAGCGTCACCGACCGCTGGCAGCAGATCGAGCCGAAGGTCCTGGTCGCGGTGGACGGCTACCGCTACGGCGAGAAGCCGGTGGACCGTCGGGGTGAGGTGGCGGCGATCCGGGCCGCCCTGCCGTCGCTGGCGCACACCGTCGCCATCGCCTACCTCGACCCGGCCGGCCCGCCGCCCGAGGGCGCGCTGACCTGGTCCGACCTCGCCGCCGAGACCGACGAGCCGCTGACCTTCACCCCGGTCGCCTTCGACCACCCGCTCTACGTGCTCTACTCCTCCGGCACCACGGGCCTGCCCAAGCCGATCGTGCACGGTCACGGCGGCATCCTGCTGGAGCACCTGAAGATGCTCGCCCTGCACCACGACCTGGGCCCGGCGGACCGGTTCTTCTGGTTCACCACCACCGGCTGGATGATGTGGAACTTCCTGGTCTCCGGGCCGGCGGTGGGCGCGACGATCGTGCTCTTCGACGGCAACCCGGGCCACCCCGACCTGGGCGCGCTGTGGCGGCTCGCCGAGGAGACCGGCACCACCTACTTCGGCACGTCCGCGCCGTTCCTGCTGGCCTGCCGCAAGGCCGGGCTGGTGCCGAAGGAGGTCGCCGACCTCTCCGCGCTGCGCGGGGTCGGCTCGACCGGCGCGCCGCTGCCCGCCGAGGGCTTCACCTGGGTGTACGAGACGGTCGGCGACGACCTCCAGCTCCAGTCGCTCTCCGGCGGGACGGACGTCTGCACCGGCTTCGTGGGCGGGGTGCCGCTGCTGGCGGTGCACGCCGGGGAGATCACCTGCCGGGCCCTCGGCGCGAAGGTGGAGGCGCGGTCGGCCGACGGCACTCCGGTGATCGGCGAGCTGGGCGAGCTGGTGATCACCGAGCCGATGCCGAGCATGCCGGTGGGCTTCTGGAACGACCCGGACGGCACCCGCTACCAGGAGGCGTACTTCGACGTCTATCCGGGCGTCTGGCGGCACGGTGACTGGATCACGATCAACGACCGGGGCGGCTGCGTGATCACCGGCCGGTCCGACGCGACCCTCAACCGGGGCGGCGTGCGGCTCGGCACCGCCGAGTTCTACTCGGTCGTCGAGGGGCTGG
>NZ_JBPQTP010000185.1:0-6501 GCF_051386395.1 Micromonospora sp. URMC 106 | reverse complement strand
CCCAAAGGGCGCCGGGCGGGCCGGGTCGCTTCGGGGGGTGAGGGGACGACACGGCCCACCCGGCGCCCTTTGGGGGCGGGGGTTGTGCTGGTCGCGTCGCTCCGCGTGCCACCGGCGGGGCCGGGCCGGGCTCGCCGCCGGGCGCGGTCTGGGCCGGCACCGACGGTGAACTCCGCTACACGTGGTGAGTGACGCTCGCAGCATTGTGGGCCGCCGGCCGCTCCGGCGGGAGACCCGGAACGGCCGGCATCGCCGAACTGTCAGAAATCTGACAGAAATTCAGCCCCGTACGGCCGCCATGGCCTCCGCCAGCCGCCGGACGCCCTCGTCGATCCGGTCGGCCGTCACCGCCGAGTACGCCAGCCGCAGCGCGTGCCGCCCGCCGTCGACCACGAAGTCGCTCCCCTTGACCACGGCGACCCCGCGCTCGGCGGCCGCCGGGGCGAGCTTGTCGACCTCGACGTCCTCGGGCAGCTCGACCCAGAGGAAGTAGCCGCCGTCCGGCTCCACGAACCGCGCCTCCGGGATGTGCCGGCGCAGCGACTCGGCCAGCACCCGGGCCCGCTCGCCGAGCGCGGCGCGCACGGTCTCGATCGAGCGCTCGATGTCGCCCGAGACGCAGAACTGGTGCACGATCGCCTCGGAGACCATGCCGGGCGAGATGTAGAGGCTGGTCGCCTTCTTCGCGATGTCGGCGATCAGGTCCGCCGGGCCGACCAGGTAGCCGACCCGCACGCCCGGACAGACCGTCTTGGTGAAGCTGGAGGCGTGCACCACCACGTCGCGGGTGTCGAGCGAGAGCATCGACGGCAGCGCCTCGCCGCGGAAGCGGATGTCGGCGTACGGGTCGTCCTCGAAGATCGTGAACTCGTACTCGGCCGCGAGGTCGAGCAGCTCGCGGCGCTTCTCCAGGCTCAGCGTCACGCCGGCCGGGTTCTGGTAGTTCGGGATGACGTGCGCCAGCCGGGGACGCACCCCGGACTCCAGCAGCTTGCGCAGCTCCGCGGTGTCCAGACCGTCCGGCTGGATGGAGACGCCGTGCAGCTCACTGCCCAGCCGCTGGAGGTTGAGCAGGGTCCGGTCGTACGTCGGGCGCTCGACCACCACCGCGTCGCCGGGGCGGACCAGGTGGTCGAAGAGGAACGCGTCGGCCTGCAACGACCCGTTGGTGATCAGCACCTGGTCGGCGGAGACCCCGTGCTTCTCGGCGATCCACTTCCGCAGCGGAAGGTAGCCGACGGAGGTGCCGTACGCCGTGACCCCGGCGGGGTCGGCGTCGAACGCGCGGACGGCGGCGGCCTTGAGCCCCTCGACATCGACGATGTCCAGCGAGGGAGCGCCACGGGCGAAGGAGATCAGCTGCTCGGCGGTCATGGCTGTTCAGCGTACGGAAGGCGGCGGGGTGCGCGCCGACGGCACGGCGATGTCCGCATCCTGAGCCACCGGGACGGGTGACCCGCGTCGGCCGGTCGGCGGCAGATCAGACCGGAAGGCCGAGCGGGTCGTGCTGCGCCTCGCGGGAAAGCCCGTCCACGTGCAATCCGAGCGCCGCGATGAGCTGCCCCCAGTCGAAGTAGGACCGCCAGGCCGAGATGCGGCCGCGCCGCACCCGGACGACGTCGGCCACGTCCCAGCTCACCACCCGGCCGGTCGGCGCGACGGTGCCGAACGGGGTGTGCAGCACCCCGGCGTGGGTGCCGGTCAGCCGCTGCTCGACCGCCGCGCCCCCGGCGGTCTGCACCGACCCGAGCCGCTCGACGGACAGGTCCGGGAAGGCTCCGGTCCAGGTGCGCAGCAGGGCGGGCAGCTCGATCGGGCGCACCGTGACGCCGGGCATCGAGTAGAAGGCGTCCGCCGCGTAGAGGTCCGGCAGCCGGGCCACGTCCCGGCGCAGGAGCATCGCGTACTGCTGCTCGACCAGCCGATCCGCGCCGCGCATGAGGACCTCCCCCGCGGGTCGCGGCCCGTCCGCGCCCGCATGGGGATCCTTACCCGTCGATCCGCCCGCCACACCCGCGACGGACCGGCCGCTCAGCTCGCGTCGACCATCCGGCTGGCCGCCCAGACCCGCATGATGTCGCGGACGGAGATCACCCCGGCGACCTCGCGCCCGTCGAGCACCACCAGGTGCCGGAAGCCGCCCCGGGCCATCGCCGCGGCCGCCTCCTCCACCGTCCAGTCCGGCCCGGCGTAGACCACGTCCCAGGTCAGGTGGGCGCCCGTCCGCTCGACGTCGCAGTCCAGGCCCGCGCCGATGGCGTTGAGCACGTCGCGTTCGGTCATGATGCCGACCCCCTCGGAGTCGGGATCGATCACGACCGCCGACCCGACACCGCGGGCCGACATCATCCGGGCCGCCTGACGGAGCGTGTGCTCCGGACCGACCACGAGAACCTCGTTGGACATCGCTTCCCGAACCTGCATCACGCATCACCCCTGTGGGACGGCGGCACCCGGTAGGGGACATGGTCCGCCCCGGATGTTTCCGGGACAAGAGCCGGGCGTCGCCGCGACGCCCGACCGCTCGCTACTGTCGTGACGTGTCCACCGAGCCTCTGCGCTGCGCCGGCGCGCTGATCGTCGACGACGAGGGCCGCCTCTTCGTCCAGCGGCGGTCTCCCGACCGACGAATATTTCCCAACTGCTGGGACATCGTCGGCGGCCACCTCGAACCGGGCGAGGACGTCGGGGACGCGCTGCGCCGGGAGGTGACCGAGGAGACCGGCTGGACCGTGTCGCACGTGCTCGGCCACGTCGGCGAGTACCGCTACGTCGCCGACGACGGCCTGGAACGCGTCGAGAGCGACTGGCTCGTCCGGGTCGACGGCGACCTGGCCCGGCCGACCCTGGAGGCCGGCAAGCACACCGAGTTCCGGTGGCTCGCCGCCGACGAGCTCGACCTGCTCGACGAGCACCGCGACGTCAACGACGGCCTGATCCGGCGGATCGCGGAGGAAGCCTTCGCCGCCCTGCGCTCGATCGGTCTGTGAACGACACCGTCGAGCTGGCGCCGCACCGGTTCGCCGGCCTGGTCGCCCCGGCGATCGACCGGGCCTTCGTCGCCGGCATGCTGGCCGGCCGCGACGGCGGCGGCGCGGAGCTGAGCCAGCGGTACGGCGGCCCGGCGGCCACCGGCTTCCTGCTGGAGTTCCGCACCCGGCTCGCCGCGCCCGGCGGGACGGTCGACGAGGCCGGCTTCGCCGCGGTCACCCGCTACCGGGATCCCGTCGACTGCCGGCGGGCCCTGGACAAGCAGGTGGCGTACGGGATGATCCACCGCGGCCCCGACGGCGGTCTCTCCGCCACCGAGCGCGGGCTGGCCTTCCTCGCCGAGATCTGGCAGGTGCACGCCGAGGTGACCGAGGAGCTCTGGGCCGGGCACGACGACCGGGTGCTCCGGCTGGTCGAGGCGCTCGGCCGGGTGCTCACGTACGCGCTGGTGCTGGCCGAGGAGGAGGGCGCCGACGCCGGCGCCGCGTTCGCCGCGATGGCCCCGCCGCACGAGCCGGACGGCACCCCGCCCGGGGTGCTGCTGCTCAACCGGCTGGGCACGCTGCGTTACCACCGGGCCGACGCGCACGCCGCCGCCTGGACCGCCGCCGGGCACACCGCCGCGAGCGTCGCCGCCCTGCCGCCCGGGCCGGAGCAGCTCGCCATCGAGCTGGAGACCGACCGGCGGGCCGCCGGCCCGTACACCGTGCTGACCGCCGAGGAGCGGCTGGCGATGCTGGCGGACCTGGCGGCGCTGCCCGGCTGACCCGGTTGGCCGCAGGAGCGCCGTCACGCGGGGCTATCCTCCAGCGGTGACCGGGAGTCGTACGAGGGAGGACGCCTCAATGATCGGGATGGTGCTCGCGGCCGGGGCGGGGCGCCGGCTGCGCCCGTACACCGACACCCTGCCGAAGGCGCTGGTGCCGGTGGACGGTGACACCACCATCCTGGACATCGCGCTGCGCAACCTGGCCGAGGTGGGGCTCACCGAGATCGTCATCGTGGTCGGCTACGCGGCCGACGCGGTGCGCGAGCGGCAGGCCGACCTGGAGAAGCGGTACGGCGTCACGCTCACCCTCGTGCACAACGACAAGGCCGAGGAGTGGAACAACGCGTACTCGCTCTGGCTGGCGCGGGAGCACTTCGCGCGGGGCGTGCTGCTGGTCAACGGCGACACCGTGCACCCGGTGAGCGTGGAGAAGACCCTGCTGGCCGAGCGCGGCCCGGGCATCCTGCTCGCCGTGGACACGATCAAGGCGCTGGCCGAGGAGGAGATGAAGACCACCTTCGACGCGGCCGGCCAGCTCACCCGGATCACCAAGATCATGGACCCGGGCGAGGCGTACGGGGAGTACATCGGCGCGACGCTGATCGAGCCGCACGTGGCCGACGCGCTCGCCGACGCGCTGGAGGCGACCTGGCGGCGCGACCCGAACCTCTACTACGAGGACGGCTACCAGGAGTTCGCCGACCGCGGCGGCGAGGTGCGGGCCGCGCCGATCGGGGACGTCTCCTGGGTCGAGGTCGACAACCACGCCGACCTGGCGCGGGCGCGGGAGATCGCGTGCCGCTACTAGCCCGTACGGTCAACACCCCGCTCGCGATCGAGGTCCGGCGGGGGGCGGTGGCCGACCTGGGGCCGCTCCTGGCCGACCGGCGGATCTCCGCCGGCGGCGACGTCGCGGTGGTGGTGGGGCCCGGGCAGGGCGAGCGGATCGTCGAGTTGTGCCGGCCCAGCCTGGGCTCGGCCGACGTGTTCACGGTGGCCGGGGGCAGCCTCGACTCCGCCAACGAGCTGGGCGACCAGCTGCGCCGCCGCAACTACGACGCGGTGGTCGGCATCGGCGGCGGCAGGACCATCGACACCGCGAAGTACGCCGCCAGCCGGTACGGCATCCCGATGGTGACCGTGGCGACCAGCCTGGCCAACGACGGCATCGCCTCGCCGGTGGCCTCGCTGACCCACGAGGGCGGCAAGGGCTCCTACGGCGTGCACATCCCGATCGCCGTGATGGTCGACCTCGACTTCGTGGAGAACGGCCCGGACCGGCAGACCCAGGCGGGCATCGGCGACGCGGTGAGCAACCTGAGCGCCTGCGCCGACTGGGAGCTGGCCCACCAGGTCCGGGGGGAGCCGATCGACGGCCTGGCGGTGACCCTGGCCCGCACCGGCGCCGAGGCGCTGATCAACCATCCCGGGAAGATCACCGACGACGGCTTCCTCACCACGCTGGCCGAGGCGCTGATCCTGGGCGGCATCTCGATGTCGATCTGCGGGTCGAGCCGGCCCGCGAGCGGCGGCGACCACGAGATCTCGCACGCCATCGACCGGCTCTTCCCCGGCACCGGCTCGCACGGCGAACAGGCCGGCGTCGGGGCGCTGTTCTGCACGTTCCTCCGGGGCGACCTGGAGCGGTTCGGGCAGTTGGCCCGCTGCCTGCACCGGCACGGGCTGCCCACCGGCCCGGCGGGCCTCGGGCTGACCGACGAGCAGTTCGTCCAGGCGGTCGACTTCGCGCCGCAGACCCGGCCGGACCGCTTCACCGTCCTCGAACACCTGGCGATGTCGCCTACCGAGATCCGGGAGCGACTGGCAGACTACGCCGGTGCAATCCGCGACCACCTTGGCTGAGCCCCGCCCCACCGTCGCCGACTTCCACCGGGTGAACCGGGGTGGCGGCCTGTTCAGCGAATCGGTCAGCCAGTGGCTGGGCGCGGTCTTCGCGCTCGTCGCCCAGCGCCTCGGGCTGCGCCCGACCGCGCTGACCATCACCAACCTGGTGCTCGGCCTGGCCACCTCGGTCACCGTGGTGGCGCTCGCCGGCCGGGTCGCCGCCGGCGAGGTGCCCGCCTGGGCGGTCGGGCTGCTCGCCCTGGTGGGCTGGCAGGTCGCGTACGCCCTGGACTGCGCCGACGGTCAGCTCGCCCGGGTGACCGGGCAGGGCAGCGCGGCCGGCGCCCGGGTCGACGTGCTCTGCGACGTGGCCGCCCAGATCGCCCTGGTCGCCGCGCTGGCGGCGACGGCGGTGGCGCAGGAGCCGTCGACGCCGAGCTGGCTGGTCGCGGTCTTCGCCGGCACCTGGATGGTCAACCTGGTCACCTCGGTGATGCAGGCCGGGCCGAACGCGGCCAGCATGGTCACCTCGACCTCGCTGCCCGTACGCCTGGTGAAGCTGGTCCGCGACTACGGCGCGGTGATCTTCGCCGCCGGCCTGGTGCTGATCTTCGCCCCCGCCCTCGCCCTCTGGATGGTGGTCGCGTTCACGATCGTCAACGGCGGCTTCCTGCTGGCGAGCATCGCCTTCTCCGCCCGCGCCTCGCTGCGCTGACCCCGCGCCCCGGTGGCCTGGTGCCCCGCGCCCCCGCGCCAAGATCTCGCTCGATGCGAGAAATGGTGGCATCCCGGTCGGACCGAAGGGCCATGTTCCAGGATCAAGCGCGACCTTGAAGCCAGGCCCGGCCGGAGCGATCTTGGAGGCAGGCCCGACCGGGCGGGCCTGGCTTCAAGGT
>NZ_JBPQTP010000184.1:0-6785 GCF_051386395.1 Micromonospora sp. URMC 106 | reverse complement strand
GAGACAGCGCCCCACCCATCCCCCAGGGGCGGGACACGAGCTCCGGCGGCCGGCGCGGCGGGAGGTGCTCAGCCAGTGGCCAGCGGGCCGTTCGGGCCCGGGCCGGTCGGGGCGGCGGCGGTGGCCAGGCTGGCGCTCGCGGCGTCGCGGGCGATGTCCCGGGGCACCAGGCGCCCGGAGCGGTAGGCGATGCCGATGCCGGCGATCAGCACGAAGATCGCCCCGAAGGTCTGCAGCGAGCCGATCAGCGCGCCGCCGAGGCCCAGCAGCGGGGCGGCGATCATCAGCATCGTGCCGTCGCCGATGCTGAACGTCCCGGACCGGGCCACCGACCAGCCGGTCAGCAGCCAGCCCAGGCTGTAGCAGGTCGCCCCGACGAGCACGAGCCCGCGGGCGGTGGTGCCGAAGACCGGGGTCTGCTCCGCCAGCCCCGCGAAGGGCAGCATGAGCACCGTGCCGGCGATGGAGACCAGCAGGCCGGACGCGGCGGCCCGGCGGCTGCGGGTCGCCGCCAGCAGCCCGGTCAGCGCCAGCAGGGCGAGCAGCCCGAGCCAGACCGACGCCACCCAGCCCACCAGGTACAGCGGCCGCCCGTCGGCCGGGTACGGGTCGTTGCCCACCCCGCCGTCGCTGGCCATCGCCACGACGCCGTAGAGCACGGCGTACGCGGGGAGCAGCCACACCGCGGCCCGGGCGAGCCGGCGCAGCGACCAGGCCCAGCTGGCGTTGGTGGCCGGCCCGGCCGGCGTCGGATCCCCGACGAACGGCAGCACCCCGAACCCTCCGCCGGTACGCCGGCTCCCGAGTGGTCCGGTGGGGTCGTGCGCGCCGGGGACCGGGGCCGAGGACCACACCCGCTTCGCCGGATCCTTCATGCGTCACCTCGCTCGTCCGCGAGCGGTGCGGGACGCGCCGGGGCGCCCCGATGCCTGGTCACCACCCGTCCTAGGTCCGATGGTGGCAGGGACCGGAGCGCCCCATGAGTCTTTCTCGCATTTCCGGGCGGTCGTCGCCCGGCCGCTCAGCCCCGCTCGCGCTGGTCGGCCGGGTCGTTGAGCAGGCTCGCCGGGGAGACCGGCTCGGGCGCCGGCAGCCCCTGCGGCTTGCCGCCGCTGGCCTGCGCCTCGGCGACGCGCACCTCGTCGTGGATCTGCTGGGCGGCGGCGGCCGCGGCCTGCGCGGCCTCGGCCGCCTCGCGCTGCACCTGGCTCGCGTGGTCGGCCGCCTCCGGCGCCGGGGCGTCGCCGACCATCTGGCTCAGCCCGCCGAGCGCGCCACCCATGCCCTCCAGCGCCTTGGTCAGCTCGGCCGGCACGATCCAGACCTTGTTCGCGGTGCCGTTGGCGATCTGCGGCAGGGCCTGGAGGTACTGGTAGGCGAGCACCTTCTGGCTCGGATTGGCCTGGTGGATCGCGTCGAACACCGTCCGGATCGCCTTGGCCTGACCCTCGGCCTGGAGGATCCGCGCCTGCCGGTCACCGTCGGCGCGCAGCACCGCGGCCTGCTTCTCACCCTCGGCCGTGAGGATCTGCGACTGCTTGTGGCCCTCGGCGTTCAGGATCGCCGCCCGGCGGTCCCGCTCCGCGCGCATCTGCTTCTCCATCGAGTCCCGGATGCTCGGCGGCGGCTCGATCGCCTTGATCTCCACCCGGGTGACCTTGATGCCCCACCGGCCGGTGGTCTCGTCCAGCACGCCGGACAGGTGCCGGTTGATCTCCTCGCGGCTGGTCAGCGCCCGCTCCAGGTCCAGTGAGCCGATGACGTTGCGCAGCGTGGTGACGGTGAGCTGCTCGATGGCCTGGAGGAAGTTCGAGATCTCGTAGGTGGCCCGGACCGAGTCGACCACCTTGAAGTAGAGGACCGTGTCGATCGAGACCACCAGGTTGTCGGAGGTGATCACCGGCTGCGGCGGGAAGCTGACCACCTGCTCGCGCATGTCGACCTTGGTCCGGACGGCGTCGATGAACGGGACCAGGAGGTTGAGCCCCGGGTTGAGCGTGCGCTTGTACCTACCCAGCCGCTCGACCACGTCCTGGCGCTGCTGCGGCACGATCCGCACCGCCTTGGCCAGGGTGACCACCCCGATCAGCGCCACGGCCATCAGCAGGACCGGGATCACGAATTCCATGTACTCACCTTTTCGCTTCGGGTAGCTCGCCGGAAGGAGAAACGTCGTCCCGCCACACCAGGGCGGTGGCGCCCCGGACCTGGATCACCTGCACCCGCTCACCGGCGGCGAAGACCTGGCCCGCGTCGTAGGAACGGGCCTGCCACAGCTCACCGTCGATCTTGACCATGCCCTGCCCGGCGTCGACCCGCTCCAGCACCAACGCCGTGCTGCCCTCGATCGCCTCCACGCCGAAGGCCTGCCCGCCGCTGTCGAGCGCGGAGCGCCGGTGCCGGCGCAGCGTCGGCCGCACGCCCAGCACCGTCAGCGCCGACACCGCCGCGAAGACGATCGCCTGCACGCCGACCGGCGCGCCGAGCGCCGCGGCGCCGGCGGCGGCGAAGGCCCCGGCCGCGAACATGATCAGAAACAGCGTCGTCGTGAAGATCTCGGCGACCGCCAGGACGACACCCAGCACGATCCAGAACACGGCGTCCACCCCACGATCGTGACACGCCGATGCACGCGCGACCCAACCTCGAAGATCAGTAAGCTCGGCGGCACGCCAGCGGCCCACCCCACCGGGCCCCGAGGGAGGAGCGCCCGTGTCCCTGCTGCCCGCCACCGCCCGCCAGGTCGACACCCTCGTGGCCGAGGCGCAGTCCGCCGGCCGCACACCGTCGCTGGTGATCGGCGTGGTACGCGACGGCGCGCTGACGCACCTCGCCACCGCCGGCGCGCACCCGCGCCCCGACGCCGACCTGCAGTACCGGATCGGCTCGATCAGCAAGACCATGACCGCCACCCTGGTCATGCAGGAGCGCGACGCCGGCCGGCTGGCCCTGGACGACCCGCTGGAGAAGCACCTGCCCGGCACCCCCGTCGGCGCGCTCACGCTCCGACAGTTGCTCGGCCACGCCAGCGGCCTGCAGCGCGAGCCGGAGGGAGCCTGGTGGGAGCGCGCCGAGGGCGCCGACCTGGCCACCCTGCTGGCCGGGGTGACCGCCGAGAAGGTCGCCTACCCCGCACACCGGTCCTACCACTACTCCAACCTGGCGTACGGGCTGCTCGGCGGGGTGCTGGAGCGGACCACCGGCACCCCGTGGCCCGACCTGCTGCGCGAGCGCCTCCTGGAGCCGCTCGGCATGCGCCGGACGACGTACGCGGCGACCGAGCCGTTCGCCCGCGGCTACGTGGTGCACCCGTGGCACGACACGCTGCGGGAGGAGCCGCGTACCGACACCGGGGCGATGGCACCGGCCGGGCAACTCTGGTCCACCGCCGAGGACCTGGCCCGGTGGGCGGCGTTCCTGGCGGAGCCGGCGCCGCGGGTGTTGGCGGCGGAGACGGTGACCGAGATGTGCGCCCCGGTGGTGATCAGCGACCTCGACTCGTGGACCGGCGGGCACGGCCTGGGGCTGGAGCTCTACCGGCAGGGCGAGCGGGTGTACGTCGGGCACGGCGGCTCGATGCCCGGCTACGTGTCCGCCCTGACCGTGCACCGCCCGTCCCGCACGGCCGTGATCGGCTTCGCCAACTCGTACGGCTTCCGCACCGGCGGGATCGGCGGGCTCGCGCAGCGGATCCTCACCACCGTGCTGGACGCCGAGCCGGCGCTCCCGCAGCCGTGGCTGCCGGCCGCCGCCGCCCCGCCCGCCGAGGTCGACGAGGTGTCCGGCCGCTGGTGGTGGATGGGGGCGTCGCTCGACGTCACCTGGCACGCGGCCGAGGGCGAGCTGGTCGTGTACGTGCGCGGCGAGCGGGTGAGCGCGTTCGCCCCGGAGGGGCCGGACCGCTGGCGGGGCCGCTCCGGCCCGGAGAACGGGGAGATCCTGTCGGTGCTGCGCGACGAGGCGGGCCGGGTGGTGGCCCTGGACATCGCCACCTTCGTCTTCACCCGCACCCCCGACCAGGAGCCCTGAGCGCCCGCGGCTGGAGCCGCCGGCGGGCCCGGCGGCCCGGCGACGCTCAGGCCGGCTCGGTGACGAAGTCGATCAGGCGTTCCATCGCGTTGATCAGCGGGGTCTCCACGTCGGCGAAGCTGTCGACCCGGGACAGGATGTGCCGCCACATGTCGGCCGGCTCGGCCACCCCGAGCGCGGCGCAGACCCCCTCCTTCCACGGCTGTCCCGGGGGCACCACCGGCCAGGCCCCGATGCCCAGCGCCGCCGGCTTGACCGCCTGCCACACGTCGACGTACGGATGGCCGGTGACCAGCACGTGCGGGGAGGTCACCTTCGCCACGATCCGGCTCTCCTTGGAGCCGGGGACCAGGTGGTCGACGAGCACGCCGAGGCGGCGGCCCGGGCCGGGGGCGAAGGCGCGCACCTCGGCGTCGAGGGCGTCGATGCCGTCCAGCGGCTCCACCACCACGCCCTCGACGCGCAGGTCGTCGCCCCAGATCCGCTCCACCAGGGCGGCGTCGTGGATGCCCTCCACCCAGATCCGGCTGGCCTTGGCGACCTGGGCGCGGACCCCGTCCACGGCGATCGAGCCGGAGGCGGTGCGCCGGCGGGCCGCCGGTACGGGGGCGCGGGTCGGCCGGCGCAGCGTCACCGGCTGCCCGTCGAGCAGGAACGCGGCAGGCAGCAGCGGGAAGTTGCGCCGCCGGCCGTGCCGGTCCTCCAGCACCACCGCGCCGGCCTCGAAGCCGACCACGGCCCCGCAGAAGCCGGAGTCGGCGTCCTCGACCACGAGGTCCGCTTCGGCGTCCACCTCGGGCGTGACCTTCCGCCGCCGCCAGTCCCCCGCCAACACGTCGTCCGCATACCGCCGCCCCATGCCACCGAAGCTAACCCCCCGTTCGCACCCCCGCACCCGACACGCCGCGACGACGCCGGGGCGTCGATCATGCGGTCGGGCCACCCGGGACGGGGCACAGCTCCACGTTCCGCCCGCCACGGCTGCATGATCGACATGGCGGGGGCCTCACGGAGCGGCAGTCGAGACAGGGGCGGCGGTGACCACGTACCCTTTCGGCATGTCCACCCCCGCAGCGGGTGCGGCCACTCTCGCGCCGCGCCGGTCCAGCCGGTTCGTTGCCTGGGTGCGCGCGTGGCGCGCCGGGCTGGTGCCCTTCGACGAGGTCGCCGACGCCATCGCCGGTGACGAGGAGCACTTGGTCGCCGACGCGCCCGGCACCTGGACCGACGTCCCGCTGCCGCAGGCGCTGCCCACCCTGGCGAAGCTCTCGCCGGACGAGATCCGGCTGGTGCTGCCCGCACCCGGCGACCCGCGCGGGCTGCCCGGCCCGGGCGACTTCGCCGGCGCGGCGCTGCTCGCCGGCGAGGCGGTCGTCGCCGGGAGCCTCGGCCTGATCCCGCACGTGCGCACGCACACCTCCGGCTCCGGCGACACCTTCGAGACGGTGCTCTGGCGGGTCTACCCGCTGCCGGCCGACGCCCCGGCCGCCTCGCTCACGCTGCCCGGCGCCGCCGAGGCCGAGGCGGAGCTTGCGGCGGCCCTGCACGACACCACCGCCGCGCTGACCCGGCTGGACGTCGCCCAGTGGCGGCCCGAACTGGCCGGGGCGCTGGAGGCGCTGCGCCGGCCGGACGGCGCCACCGACCTGCCGCCCGGGTTCGACCCGCGGGCCCGCCGGCTGTTCGCCCGGGCCGCCGTGCTCGACCGGGTGCTCGCGCTGGCCGGGCACGCCGCGCCGGGCGGCGCGGTCAACAACTACGAGGCCCAGCAGCGCGACGCCGCGCTGCGCCCGCTGACCACCGCCTGCCGGCAGGCCCTCGTGGCCGCCTGCAACGCCCCGCTGCGCCCCTGACCGCGCGCGGGGCCTACCGCCCGGCGGATGGGCGGCGTCCGCGCGTCAGACCTCGTCGATCAGGTCGGCGACGGAGTTGACGATGCGCGACGGGCGGTACGGGTAGCGCTCCGCCTCGGCGCGGCTGCTGATCCCGGTCAGCACCAGGATCGTCTCCAGGCCGGCCTCCAGCCCGCAGAGGATGTCGGTGTCCATCCGGTCGCCGATCATCGCGGTCGTCTCGGAGTGCGCGTTGATCGTGTTCAGCGCCGAGCGCATCATCATCGGGTTGGGCTTGCCGACGAAGTACGGCTCGACCCCCGTCGCCTTGGAGATCATCGCGGCGACCGAGCCGGCGGCGGGCAGCGCGCCCTCCACCGACGGCCCGGTCACGTCCGGATTCGTGCAGATGAACCGTGCGCCGTCGTTGATCAGCCGGACGGCCTTGGTGATCGCCTCGAAGCTGTAGGTGCGGGTCTCCCCCAGCACCACGTAGTCCGGCGCGAAGTCGGTCAGCACGTAGCCGACCGCGTGCAGCGCCGTGGTCAGCCCGGCCTCCCCGATCACGTACGCGGTGCCGCCCGGGCGCTGGTCGGCCAGGAACTGGGCGGTGGCCAGCGCGGACGACCAGATCGCGTGCTCGGGCACGTCGAGGCCCATCCGGCTCAGCCGGGCCTGCAGGTCGCGGGGCGTGTAGATCGAGTTGTTCGTGAGCACCAGGAACGGCTTGCCCGAGGCGCGCAGCCGGGAGACGAACTCCGGTGCGCCGGGCACGGGTTGACCCTCGTGCACCAGCACGCCGTCCATGTCGGTCAGCCAGCTCTCCACCGGCTTGCGGTCCTGCATCGTCACTCGTTCCAGGGGTGTCGGGGGCGCCGTCCGGCCGGCGCAGCGCCTCCAGCGCCCCGGCCAGTTCGGGCCGCC
>NZ_JBPQTP010000183.1:0-6966 GCF_051386395.1 Micromonospora sp. URMC 106 | reverse complement strand
CCCGTCGACCCCGCCCCACGCTCCTGCCCTCCGAATCCGTCCGGTGGGGAAGCCGTGCGACCACGACGCAGGGCTGTCACCCGGCCCAGTCCTTCCCGAGGCGGCGGCGCTTCGTCGGTCGCCCGTCACGGCACGCGGGCCAGGCGGGGGACGGCGAGCAGCCCCAATCCCGCCGACGACGTTGGCCGGACGGGCCGGGGCAGGGCGCCGAGCCGGTCCAGACAGCCGACGGCCCGCGCCGGCGGTCCGGGCGGCGAACACGAGAATGGAGTCGAGCACGCCGTGGAAGAGCCGTCCGCCCGCCAGGAGGGCGCCGAACAGCACGCCGGTGCCCACGTCGATCCCGCCGAGCAGCCCGGTCGCCACGAGGGCCGGCCACGGGTGGGGCAGCCGGGCGCCGCCCTCGGCGACCAGGCGGTCGAACGCCGCCACGGTCTCGTGCTGGGGTCGACCCGGCCGGCCGGACGGGCGGCGACGGGTGTCGCCCAGGCGGGCGTGTCGCCGTTCTCGTGGCCGCAGACCCGCCCGCCGGGTCGGCCCGGCATCGGGAGGCGGAGGACGGGACCGTCCCCGTCCAGACCGTTTTTCGATGCTTTGATTGCCTCTGTCCATCGGCCGTTCGGTTGATATGGCGGCAACCTTTGGTCTAGGGTGGCTGCACTGCGGTCGACGCTTCCGGGCGCCGCCGTGCCGTGCGGGACAGGAAGGCCAACATGATCACCACGACCACCGTGCCGACGACCACCACCGACGCCAGCACCCCGGCCGTCGGCGACGAGTCCCGTGCGAGCGAGCTGATCACCGCCCTCGCCGCCCTGCCCGAGGGACACCCCGACCGGCCGGCGCTGCGGGACCGGGTGATCGAGGCGTGGTTGCCGCTGGCCAACCACCTCGCCTACCGCTACAGCGGGCGCGGCGAGCCCACCGGTGACCTCGCCCAGACCGCCGCCCTCGGGCTGATCAAGGCCGTGGACCGGTTCGACGCCTCCCGGGGCGTCGACTTCGCCGGCTTCGCCATCCCGACGATCCTCGGCGAGATCAAGCGCCACTTCCGTGACCGCACCTGGAACATCCGGGTGCCGCGCCGGCTGCAGGAGCTGCGGCTGCGCATCTCGGAGGCCAACGGCGTCCTCACGCAGACGCTCAACCGGGCCCCGACGGTCGCCGACATCGCTGTCCACCTCGACATCACCGAGGAAGAGGTCCTGGAGGGCCTGGAGGGCGCCCGCGCCTACAACGCCGTCTCCCTGTCCACCCCCATCGGCGACGGCGACAGCGCCACCGAGCTGGGCGACACGCTGGGCGCCGAGGACGGCGAGTTCGCGCTGGCGGAGCTGCGCGCCGCCCTCGGCCCGGCGCTCGCCACCCTCGACGAGCGGGAGCAGAAGATCCTCACCCTGCGCTTCTACGGCAACCTGACGCAGAGCGAGATCGCCGCTCAGGTCGGCGTCTCCCAGATGCACGTCTCCCGGCTGCTCGCCCGCGCCCTCGACAAGCTGCGCGGGCAGCTCACCGACTGCTGACCCCCGCTCCCGTCGCACGGCTGGGCGCAAGGGGCCCTTCCGCACGCCTCCGGCGTACGGAAGGGCCCCTTGCCACGCGTGGCGCAGGTGCGCGGGCGCCGCGTGCGGACCGCCGCCGGGGCGGCGCGTCGCTGCCGCTCGGTCGCCCGCCTGGGCGTCGATCCGGCGTACGCCGCAATGCCCGGCCGTCCGTTGCGCCGCGCGGCCGGGCAGACTCGTCGGGGTGGAGCACCCACGCGGGCCGGCCGACGGCGGGACGCGTCGCGGGGACCGGCCGGACTCGCCGACCGACCCTCCGGTGCCGCCTCGGGGCCCGCCGGCGAAGGTAGGAGAGCAGAATGAGCACGATTCTCGTCACGGGCGCGGCGGGCTTCATCGGGTCCAACTTCGTCCGCCACTGGCGCCGCGCCCACCCGCGGGACCGGGTGATCGCCTTCGACCTGCTGACCTATTCCGGCACGCTGACCAATCTCGCCGACCTCGAAGACACGGTCACCTTCGTGCGGGGCGACATCCGGGACCAGCCGGCGGTGGAGCGGGTGCTGCGCGAGCACGGCGTCGACGTGGTGGTCAACTTCGCCGCCGAGTCGCACAACTCGCGTGCGGTGCTGGGCCCGACGGCCTTCTTCGAGACAAACGTGCTGGGCCCGGTCGCCCTGATGGAGGCCGTCCGGCGGGTTGGCCACGACGGCATCCGCTTCCACCAGATCTCCACCTGCGAGGTGTACGGGGACATGGCGCTCGACGACCCCGGCGCCTTCACGGAGGACTCGCCCTACCTGCCGCGTACCCCGTACAACGCCGCGAAGGCCGGGGGCGACCACGCGGTGCGTGCCTTCGGCCACACCTACGGGATCCCCTTCACCATCACGACCTGCGCCAACAACTACGGGCCGTACCAGTTCCCGGAGAAGGTGATCCCGCTGTTCGTCACGCACGCGTTGCGGGGCAGGCCGCTGCCGGTCTACGCCTCCAGCCGCAACCGCCGGGAGTGGCTGCACGTGGCCGACCACTGCCGCGCGGTGGAGGCGGTGCTGCTGCACGGCCGGCTGGGGGAGACGTACAACGTCGGCAGCGGCGTCGAGGTCGACGTCGAGACGCTCGCCGACGCCGTACTCGCGGAGCTGGGCCTCGGCCCCGAGATGAAGCGGCGGGTGCCCGACCGCCCCTCGCACGACCGGCGCTACCTGCTCGACTCCGGCAAGCTGCGGGACGAGCTGGGCTGGGCCCCGAGGATCGGGTTCGACACCGGGCTGACGGAGACGATCGCCTGGTACCGGGAGCACGAGAGCTGGTGGCGGCCGCTGCTCGACCGCGTACAGGTGGCGGAGGAGACCGCGTGGCGGTGAGCCGGCGCTGAAGCCGCGGACCGGGCGGGCGGAACGTGGCGCGGGTCGCGCCGATCGGGGCGATCCCCGGCCCGGCGGCCCCTGGTTTTCCTACAGTGGTCGTGCGGCCTGTCGGGCGCGCCGGCTGCCCGTCCCGGGCGCCGGGCCGCGCGGCGGTGGCCGATGGCCCCGGCCCGGTGTCCGGGGCGGAAACGGGGGTCCGGGTGTTCGCACGGGCGTTCCGCGCGGCCCGCCCGCGCCGTGGCGCGACCCGCTCGGCCGGCGGACACGGCCACGGCGCACCCGCGCCCGGCGGGCCCGGCCGGCGCGACGACCCCGCCGGCTCCGGCCTGCGCGACGGCCCCGCCGGGCACGGCGGTCCCGCGCGGTCCGACCGGCACGGCGGTCCCGCGCGGGCCGACCGGCACGGTGGCCCCGGCCAGCACGGCGGTCACGGCGGTCACGGCGGTCACGGCGGGCACGGCGGGCACGACAAGCATGCCGGGCACGACCCCGCGCAGTTCCGCCGGAAGTTCTGGCTGAGCCTCGCCCTCACCGTGCCGATCGTGCTGACCAGCGACCTGGTGATGGACTGGCTCGGCTACACCCTGGAGTTCCCCGGCAGGAGCTGGGTGGGCCCGGTCCTCGGCTCGGTGGTCTTCTTCTACGGCGGCTGGCCGTTCCTGGTGGGCGCCGTGCGGGAGGTCCGCGACCGCGCCCCCGGGATGATGCTGCTGGTCTCGATGGCGATCACGGTGGCGTACGTCGCCTCGGTGGCGACCAGCGTGGGCGCGTTCGACCTGGACTTCTGGTGGGAGCTGGCGGCGCTGGTGACCATCATGCTGCTGGGGCACTGGCAGGAGATGAAGGCCATCGGCCAGGCGCGGGGCGCCCTCGCCGCACTCGCCGCGCTGCTGCCCGACGACGCCGAGCGGCTCGGCGACGACGGCACCCCGCACCGCGTGCCGCTGGCCGACCTGCGGGTGGGCGACGTGGTGCTGGTCCGCTCCGGGGGCCGGGTGCCGGCCGACGGCTCGATCGTCGACGGCGCCGCCGAGCTGGACGAGTCGATGATCACGGGGGAGTCCCGGCCGGTGCCGCGCGGCGTCGGCGACCGGGTGGTGGCCGGCACGGTGGCCACCGACTCCACGCTGCGGGTGCGGGTCGACGCGGTCGGCGAGGACACCGCGCTGGCCGGCATCGGCCGGCTCGTCGCGCAGGCGCAGGCGTCGGGCGGCCGGGCCCAGGTCCTCGCCGACCGGTTCGCCGCCACCCTCTTCTACGTCGCCACCGCCGCCGCGCTGGTCACCTTCGCCGCCTGGTGGGCGCTGGGCGACCCGGACCAGTCCGTGGTGCGGTCGGTGACGGTGCTGGTGATCGCCTGTCCGCACGCGCTCGGGCTGGCCATCCCGCTGGTGGTCGCGCTCTCCACGGCGTTGTCGGCCAAGGCCGGCATCCTGGTCAAGGACCGCCTCGCCCTCGAGCGGATGCGCACCGTCGACGCGGTGCTGTTCGACAAGACCGGCACCCTGACCAAGGGCGCCCACACGGTCACCGCCACGGCCGCCACCGGCGGCACCACCGAGGACGAGGTATTCCGGGTCGCCGGCGCGGTCGAGGCCGACAGCGAACACCCGCTCGCCCGCGCGCTGGTGACGGTCGCGCGGGAGCGCGGTCTGAAGGCGACCGCCCGGGACTTCCGGTCCCTGCCCGGCCGGGGCGTCCAGGCCGTCGTCGACGGGGCCACCTGGGCGGTCGGCGGTCCGGCCCTGGTGCGCGAGCTCGGGGCGAACGTCCCGGACGACGTCGCCGCGGCGACCCGGGGGTGGTCGGCGCGCGGCGCGGCGGTGCTGCACCTCCTGCGGCTGCCCGCCGACGGCCGGCCGGCGGCGGTGGGCGCGTTCGCGCTCGAGGACGAGGTGCGCCCGGAGGCCCGCGCGGCCATCGCCGAGCTGCGCGAGCACGGCGTACGGACCATCGCGATGATCACCGGCGACGCCCGGCCGGTCGCCGAGGCGGTCGCCGCGGACCTGGGCTTCCGGCCGGGCGTCGACGAGGTATTCGCCGAGGTGCTCCCCGCCGACAAGGACCGGGCGGTCGCGGACCTGCGGGCCCGCGGGCTGACCGTGGCGATGGTCGGCGACGGCGTCAACGACGCCCCCGCCCTGGCCCGCGCGGACGTCGGCGTGGCGATCGGCGCCGGCACCGATGTGGCGATCGAGTCGGCCGGCGTCATCCTGGCCTCCTCCGACCCGCGCGGCGTCACCGGCGTGCTCCGGCTGTCCCGGGCGTCGTACCGGAAGATGATCCAGAACCTGGCCTGGGCCGCCGGCTACAACGTGGTGGCGATCCCGCTGGCCGCCGGCGTCCTGGCCTGGGCCGGCATCGCGCTCAGCCCGGCCGTCGCGGCGGTGCTGATGTCCGCCTCCACCATCGTGGTGGCCGTCAACGCGCAGTTGCTGCGCCGGGTGCGGCTCACCCCCGGACAGTAGGCCCGGCGGTCGGCGCGCTCCGTCCGGCCGCCGTGCCGGGCGGCCCGGAGCGGCGGGCGCGGGGCCGTCGGCTACCGGGCGCCGCCCGGCACCGGTCGCGGGGTGCGGGAGGGGCCGCCGACGGCGGTCGGGGCGCGGCCGGTCGCCTGCGCCCACCCGGTGGTGACGAGCAGCAGGGCCGCGATGTAGGTGGTCATCACGGCCAGGCTGTGGCCGGGCAGCGTGGTGCCCGCGGCGTCCAGCCCGATCAGCAGGTCGGAGACGAGGAACAGCGCCCCGCCCACGGCCGCCCGGCGGGAGACGCCGGTCGCGGCGGCGGCCATCAGGCTGAGCGCGAGGCTGTAGCCGAGGACCGGCAGCCGCAGTGGGCCGAGGGCGTTCCACAGCACGACGTTGGCCGCCGCCCAGCAGGCGAGGTAGCCGGCGACCGCGGCGACGGGCGGTCGCCGGTGACGCAGGAAGGCGCTCAGGAAGCCGACCTGCGTGCCGAGGAAGCACCCCATGCCGACGAGGAACGCGGTGCGGCCGTCGAGCAGGAGCGCGACGTCGCCGGCGGTGGCGAAGACCAGCCCGACGGCGACGCCGTCGATGCGCCGGCGCACCCGCAGCAGGTACGCCAGCAGCACCGGCGCGAGCAGGGGCTTGGCCAGCCACTGCAGGGCGGTCACGTCGGACGCGACGCCGATCAGTTCGACGGCGGCCACCACGCCGAACGGCCAGAGCCGCCTCATCGGGCCGCGACCGGCTGCGCCTGCGGGGTGGGCTGCCAGCCGGGCCGGCCGAGCACGTAGCCGAGCCGGTGTCGCCAGGACGAGGCGGCCCGCGCGTCCGCCCAGATGGCCTGGTACTCGTGGGTCGCCACCCGGAGCGGGTTGTAGGTGTCGATGTTCTTCGTCAGGCCGTACCGGACGGCGGCGCGCTCGGGCTCGAAGGTGCCGAACAGCCGGTCCCAGACGATCAGGATGCCACCGTAGTTGCGGTCCAGGTACTCGGCGTTGGCGCCGTGGTGGACCCGGTGGTGCGACGGCGTGTTGAAGATCCACTCGATGGGTCGGGGCAGCACGGTGATCCGCTCGGTGTGCAGGAAGAACTGGTACAGCAGGCTGATCGACTGCTGAAGGAAGATCATCCACGGCGGGATGCCGAGCAGCGCCAGCCCGAGCCAGAACGGTATGGACGTCATCGGGGTCCAGCTCTGCCGCAGCGCGGTGGAGAGGTTGAAGAAGACGCTGGAGTGGTGCACCACGTGCCCGGCCCAGAGCAGCCGTACCTCGTGGTGGGACCGGTGGAACCAGTAGTAGGCCAGGTCGTCGGCGAAGAACAGCAGAACCCAGGTCCAGACGCTGGTGGGGGAGAGCTGGATCGGCGCGACCGTGTACGCGGCGGCGTACAGGCCGATCGTCAGCAGCTTCCACGGCACGCCGATGACCTGGCTGCCGGCGCCCATGGTCAGGCTGGTGGCGGTGTCGCGCAGTTCGTACCCGCGCTCGTCGTCGTCGGGCGCGAAGCGGTAGGAGAGCGCCTCGACGGCGATGAGGAGCAGGAACGCCGGTACGGCGTAGAGCACGGCGGGGATCATGCCCGGGCTTCCCTTCTCGGCGGTGCGGTGGGGGTGGTGAGGGG
>NZ_JBPQTP010000182.1:0-6982 GCF_051386395.1 Micromonospora sp. URMC 106 | reverse complement strand
GCCCGGCGGCGCGCGGCGTCGGCCCGCCGGTCGCGCTCCTCGTCGGCCCGCCGCTCGCCGGTCGCGTCGGCCCGCCGGTCCCGCTCGCCGTCGGCCGGCAGGTCCCGGCCGAGCCGGGCCAGCAGCACCCCGGCGAGCACCCCGGCGGTGACCGCCGGGTCGGCCGCGTGCGGCCGCTCCGCCTCGTCGCGGCGCGGTGGGGGCATCCGGCAGACCCGGGTCAGCAGGGTGTCCAGCACCGGCGCCGGCAGCCCGGGCAGCAGGTCCCGGACCCGGCCGTCCAGCTCGCGGTGCAGCCGTCCCAGGTCCTCCGCGCGGGGCGGATGCCCGAGAAGCTCCCCGGCCAGGTCGCGCAGCAGCGGCGGGGCCACCGCGGCCAGGCCGAGGCCGACGTCGACGTGCGCGCGGCGCAGCTCGGCGTGCAGCCGGTCCCGGTCGCCGGCCCGGACCCCGCCCACCACCCGGCGCAGCAGCTCCCGGGAGTCGCCGACCTGCTCGTCGGGCTCGTCCGGCGGGCCCTCGCCGCCGCCGGTCAGCTCGGCCACCCGCACCTCCCACCAGCGGCGCAGCTTCACCTCGCCGGCCGGCTCCGGCTCCGGCGCGACCGGCGCCGCCGCCCGGGGCGCGTCGTGCGCCGGCCGGCGCTGCTGCCGCGGCGGCCCGGGCGTCGGCCCGCCGTCGGGCCCCAGCCCGATCGCGGCCAGGTACGCCGACAGCTGCTCCTGCGCGACGCGCAGCGCGTACCCGGCGGTCTCGGCGTGCTCGGTGGCCGCGGAGAGTTCCGGCACGCCCATCGGGTCGGCCGACTCCTGGCGCACCCAGCGCAGCCGCTCCGCGGCCAGCCCGAACTTCTCGAGCGCCCGGGCGAGCTGGGCGATCGGCAGGTCCTCGGCGGCGGCGCGGACCTGCGCGCCGATGTCCTCCACGATGGACACGGCCCGGCCTCAGAGCGTCGCGACGTAGAGCTGCGCCTGCTCGACCGCGACGAGTGTCGCGGCGAGGCACTCCTCCAGCTCCTGGCTGGCCTGGGTCAGCGACGACTGGGCCGCCTCGACCGTCTCGTGCCCGCTGCCCTCCAGCGCGCCGGCCAGCGTCTGCTGCGCCTCGGCCAGCTTCTCGCCGGCCGCCTGCACGGCGCTCTGGCCGTCGCCGATCTGCTGGAGCGCGACATCGATGGCTGCCTTGAGCTCGGCGACGCTCGCCACGGCGAAACCTCCTGGGGGCGGGGAGGCCTCCATTAGAGCCTATCGGGTGCGGTGAGAGAACATCCGCCCTGTCAGTGTTCCTGCCCTGGTGACCGGTTGTCGACCGGAAGCGCCCCGAGTCCGGTTAACGGGACTCGCCGGAGGGTTCCGTCCGGTCCCGCAACCAGCGCGGTCCGTACACCTCGGCGCCGTGGCCGGCGACCCGTTCGCGCAGCTCACGGTCGGCCGTGACGACCAGGCGGCGGCGGTCCGGCGCGGTGGCGACCAGCTCGACCACGGCGTCGTCCCCCGACCCCGCCGCGGCCACCACCCGGACCGCGGCCGTGCCCGGCACGTCCCTCGCCCGGCCCTCCACCACCAGCACCACCTCGACCGGGGGCGGCAGCTCCGGGGGCAGCCCGTCGGCGGCCACCGCGGCCAGCGAGTCGCGCAGTCGGGCGGTGGCGCCCGCCCGGTCCCGCCACCAGCCGTCGGGGCGGGAGCCCACCACGTTTGCGGCGTCCACGATCAGCAGCGGCGTCGCGTCCATGCCGTCAGCCTGCCACCCGGCCCCCGTCGCCACGCCGCCGGCGCACCGCTGCGAGGACGGGACCCGTCCACCAACGCAGCCCGCCTTGCCCGGGTAGGTGAACTGCAATCCGTCGCGGCGGCTGCGAGGACGGGACCCGTCCGCCGCCCCAGCCCGCCCTTGCGCACGCAGCCCGGTCGCCGGCGGGGCGTACGCGGCCGGGCCGGGCGAATGGCGGCGTTTGTCGGGCCGGCCGCCGGGTAGCCCCTGGCGACCGTGCCGCGCCCGAGGAGCGGAGGACAGACATGATGGGACCCGGTGACTTCGGCTCCGACCCCTGGGACGAGTTCCTGGCCCGGTACTTCGGCCGGGGTGAGGGTGGGCGCCGCCCCGCGCACCGGGTCGACATCACCCGGCTGATGACCGCCGACGCCCGGGAGATGCTGGCCGACGCGGCCCGCCGGGCCGCCCAGCGGCAGAGCACCGACCTGGACACCGACCACCTGCTCTGGGCGGGGCTGCAACGCGAGCCGCTGCGCGACCTGGTCCGGCGCGCCGGCGCCGACCCGGACACGCTGCTCAACGCGCTCGGCGGTCGCGGCGACGGCGCGCCGCGCGGCGAGGTGCCGCCGAACCTGTCGCTGACCCCCGCGGCGAAGCGGGCGCTGCTCGACGCCCACCAGCTGTCCCGGGCGATGGGCGCGAACTACATCGGTCCCGAGCACATCCTGATGGCGCTGCCGCTGAACCCGGAGTCGCCGGCCGGGCGGATGCTCGCCGCCGGCCGGATCCAGCCGGAGTCGTTGCAGGCCGCCAGCGCCGAGCGCGGGCCGATGACCGGGCCGAAGCCGGACCGTGGCACGCCCACCCTGGACCAGTACGGCCAGGACCTCACCGACCTGGCCCGCAACGACCAGATCGACCCGGTGATCGGCCGGGCCGACGAGATCGAGCAGGCCGTCGAGATCCTGTCGCGGCGGACGAAGAACAACCCGGTGCTGATCGGCGAGGCGGGCGTCGGCAAGACCGCCATCGTGGAGGGCCTGGCCGAGCGGATCTGCGACGGCGACGTGCCGCAGACGCTGCTCGGCAAGCGGGTCATCCAGCTCGACCTGGCCGGTCTGGTCGCCGGCACCCGCTACCGGGGCGACTTCGAGGAGCGCCTGAAGAAGGTGATCGACGAGATCCGGGCGCACCGCGAGGAGCTGATCGTCTTCCTGGACGAGATCCACACCCTGGTCGGCGCGGGCGGGGCGGGCAGCGAGGGCGGCATGGACGCGTCCAACATGCTCAAGCCCGCGCTGGCCCGGGGCGAGCTGCGGGTGATCGGCGCGACCACGCTGGACGAGTACCGCAAGAGCATCGAGAAGGACGCCGCGTTGGCGCGCCGGTTCCAGCCGGTGTTCGTGCCGGAGCCCACCGTCGAGGACACGGTGGCGATCCTGCGCGGCCTGCGGGACCGCTACGAGGCCCACCACCA
Organism: Micromonospora sp. URMC 106; assembly: GCF_051386395.1. Lineage (NCBI taxonomy): Bacteria > Bacillati > Actinomycetota > Actinomycetes > Micromonosporales > Micromonosporaceae > Micromonospora > Micromonospora sp. URMC 106. The sequence goes on along the minus strand of NZ_JBPQTP010000182.1, from coordinate 3,789 downwards.
GGTGCGGTTCACGGACGAGGCGCTGGTCGCCGCGGCCGAGCTGTCCGACCGGTACGTCACCGACCGCTACCTGCCGGACAAGGCGATCGACCTGATCGACCAGGCGGGCGCCCGGGTCCGGCTGCGCACCCGCACGCCCGCCTCGGACGTGCGCGAGCTGGAGACGCAGCTCGACGAGGTGCGCCGGGACAAGGAGCAGGCCGTCGCCGACGAGCAGTACGAGAAGGCGTCCGCCCTGCGCGACCGCCTCGCCGAGCTGGAGGAGCAGATCCGTCTCGCCCGGGGCGACGAGGGCGGCACCTCCCAGGTGCCGGCGGTCGGGCCGCGGGAGATCGCCGAGGTGGTCTCCCGGGCCACCGGCATCCCGGTCAACCAGCTCACCGAGGAGGAACGCGACCGGCTGCTGCGCCTGGAGGGCCACCTGCACGAGAAGGTGGTCGGCCAGGACGACGCGGTCACCGCCGTCGCGGAGGCGGTCCGCCGCTCGCGTACCGGGCTGGCGGACCCGGAGCGGCCGATGGGCAGCTTCCTCTTCCTCGGCCCGACCGGCGTCGGCAAGACCGAGCTGGCCCGCGCCCTCGCGGAGGCGCTCTTCGGCGAGGCCGACCGGATGGTCCGGGTGGACATGAGCGAGTTCCAGGAGCGGCACACCGTCAGCCGGCTCGTCGGCGCCCCACCCGGGTACGTCGGCTACGAGGAGGCCGGCCAGCTCACCGAGGCGGTGCGCCGCCGCCCGTACGCGGTGGTGCTGCTCGACGAGATCGAGAAGGCCCACCCCGACGTGTTCAACATCCTGCTCCAGGTCCTCGACGACGGTCGGCTCACCGACAGCCAGGGACGCACGGTCAACTTCAAGAACACGGTGCTGATCATGACGAGCAACCTCGGCTCGGAGCTGATCACCGGCACCCAGCGCGCCGTCGGGTTCGGCGCTGGCGCGCCGGGCACCGACGCCGAGCGCGACGAGCTGCGCGAGCGGCTGATGCGCCGGCTCCAGGAGAACTTCCGCCCGGAGTTCCTCAACCGCATCGACGAGGTGATCATCTTCCGGCGGCTGGAGGCCGAGCAGCTGCGCCAGATCACGGAGCTGATGCTGGAGGAGACCCGGCGCCGGCTGCACGCCCAGGACATCCAGGTCGACTTCACCACCGCGGGCATCGACTGGCTCGCCGAGCACGGCTACCAGCCGGAGTTCGGCGCCCGGCCGCTGCGCCGGGTCATCCAGCGGGAGGTGGACAACCAGCTCTCCCGGATGCTGCTGGAATCGGCCGTCTCGCCCGGCCAGAAGGTCACCGTCGACGCCCGCGACGGTCGGCTCGCCTTCGACGTGGCCGCCGGCGAGCGCGGGTACCGCGCGGCGAGCACGTCCCATCCCCGATGAGCCGGAGGGCGGACATGACCGAACCCGAGGAGACCCAGGAAGAGACCGAGCACACCGATCCGATCCTGGCGCCGCCGACGGCGAACCCCGCCCGGGTGCAGGTGCCGCCGGAGGGCCTGGGTCAGCAGCAGGGCGACGAGCCGGAGCCGGCGGCGTCCGACCGCCGTCGAGAGGAGGGCTGATGGTACGCGAGCAGCGGCTCGATCCCGAGGTGGAGGTCCTCTGGGACGACTTCCACGCCCAGGTGAACGTCCCGTCCGAGCAGCTGCGGCAGTGGCTGCTCACCCGCGGCTCGGGGGAGGAGTCGTTCGGGCCGGACCCGGACCTCGACCTGCCCGAGCCGGGCCGGCAGATCCTGCGGGTGCTCACCAAGCGCAAGGTCGACCTGACCCCGGACGACATCAAGGTGATGCGGGACGCGATCGACGAGATCCAGAACCTGCTGGAGGCGAAGCCGCCCCGCGGCAACGCCGACGACGAATGGCGGCACGCGCTGCTCGACCTGGGCCACGACGTCCTCGTCGAACGCTGAACCGCCCCCGCCGACCCCACGACCGCCGGCCGGCGGCGCCCCGGACACCTCTCCCGGGCGCCGCCGGCCGGCGTGCTCAGCCGTGGTCGCTCTCCAGGCTGCCGATCGTCAGGCCCGCGGCGTCGGCCGCCGCCTCGCGGTCGGCGCGCGCCCGTTCCTCCCGGGTGAGCAGGTTGGCGTACTCCGTGACGTCCGCCGGGTCGGGCACCTCGGGCAGCCGACGCAGGAAGGTCTCGACGTCGCGGGCGGCGGACGTGTGCGCGGCGGCTGCCTGCCGGAGGATCTCCCGGTCGTCGGCGGCGGGGTAGAGATCGGTCATGTCCGCCTGATACCCGGCGCTACGCCGTTCGCACCCCGTCCGTCCCGGCGGGCGTGAGCCCCCGCGCGCCGAAGCCCGGGTTGCGCAGCAGCCAGGACAGGTAGTCCGGGTGCGCCGCCAGCGAGTCGGTGTACGCGGCCAGCGCGGTCTCCAGCACCACCTCGGCGTCCCGGGCGGCGGGGGAGTCCGGGTGCCAGCCCAGCATCAGCCGCCAGCGCAGCGGCGTCCCCGCCAACATCCGCGTGACCAGCCCGGCGACCGGGCGGAACGTGGCCTGGCAGAGCGCCACCGCCTCGCCGGAGTCGACCATGTCGATGCACACGCGCACGTCGGCCTCGTACAGCTTGCGCGGGGTGAAGCCGGCGCGGGCGCAGGCGGCGGCGAAGCAGTCGCCGAAGCAGCCGTCGCCCGGCGCCGCGACCCACTGCTCGCGGCGCAGGTCCGCCAGGGCCACCTCGGCCCGGCCGGCCAGCGGGTGCTGTTCGGGCAGCATCACGAGCACCGGGTCGACGGCCACCTCCCGCCAGCTCAACCCGCACTCGGCCGGCGGCGCGGCGTCGCCGCACACCCCGATCAGTGCGAAGTCCAGCCGACCGCCGGCCACCAGCTGGGCCAGCTCCTCGGCCGACCAGGAGGCGTGGGTGGTGATCTGGGCGGGCGGGGGATCGGCGGCGAGCCGGTGCACGAGCCGGCCGAGGATCGGGCTGTTCACCCCGCCGAACCGGTAGCGCCGGGGGGCGTCCCCGGCGCCCGCCAGCCGGGCCGCCTCGTCCTGCAGGCCCTTCATCGCCGGCAGCAGCACCCGGGCCCGGGCGAGCACCAGCTCGCCGAGGGCGGTGGGGCGCGCGCCGCGACGGTCCCGTTCGAACAGCGGCCCGCCCAGCGTCCGCTCGATGCGCTGGAGCTGGGCGGTGAGCGCCGGCTGGGCCAGGCCGAGCGTCGAGGCCGCCTTGGTCACGCTCCCCGTCTCCGCGATCGCGCAGACCACCCTGAGGTGTCGCAGCTCCAGATTCATGAAGTGACGGTATGACCCCGCAGCGGCCGACGGAAGGCCCCGAACTGATCAACACTCGCCGATGTGTGCCGGATCGGCCGCCGCGACGCTCCACGGCGGCGTCGCTGGCTCAGCTCGACGGTGGCTCGGCCAGGTCGGCGAGGTAGGTGGGTCGGCCGGTGACGGCGTCACGCACCTTGTCGACCACACCCACCGCCGGCTCGACGACCCGGTTCCACGGCGGCGTCGCCGGCGTGCCCGGGTGCGGTCGGGTCGGCGCCGCCTCCTCGGCGATCTCCAGCCGGTTGCCCAGGCGGATCAGCTCCTCGGCGCTGGCCACCTCCCGTAGCGCCGCGACGAGGGCGCCGACCTCCTCGACGTGGCGGCGGACCCGCGCGTCGACCTCGGCCAGCCCGTCGTCGGCCAGCCCGCGCAGGGCGGTCAGCAGGTCCGCGTCGTCCGCCAGCACCCGGTCCACCCGCCCGGCGGCGTCGGGCAGCGCCGCCCGGACCGCGGGCAGCAGGTACTGCTCCTCGGCGGAGAGGTGCCGGGACAGCGCCGCC
>NZ_JBPQTP010000181.1:0-7406 GCF_051386395.1 Micromonospora sp. URMC 106 | reverse complement strand
GCCCCCGGCCGGGTACCCGCCCTACCCGCCACCCGCCGCGCCGAAGAAGAAGAAGCGCGGCGTGCTGATCGCCTCCATCGCCCTGGCCGTGATCCTGCTGCTCTGCGCCGCCGGCGGCGTCGTCACCTTCCTGACGCTGCGCAACGCCGAGAGCGGGGAGGGCGCCAAGGAGCCGGCGGTCGCGGTGGACGAGTTCCTCACCGCCGTCTACCAGGAGCGCGACGCGGACAAGGCCGCCGCCCTGGTCTGCTCGTCGTCCCGCGACGAGAAGCAGATCGCCGCCAAGGTGGCCGAGGTCGAGAAGTACGTCTCGGCCCACCAGAACCCGCGGTTCCGGTGGAGCAGCCCCAAGGTGGACAACCAGACCGGCGACCGCGCCACGGTCACGACCAAGGTCACCATGACCACCGCCGACGAGAAGGTCGCCGACCAGGACCTGCGGTTCACGGTGGTGAAGAAGACGGGTTGGTGGGTCTGCGAGGTCGCCTGAGGCCGTCCGCTGGATAGGCTCGACGGGTGCGAGCAGCAGAGCGGGCGGCCGGCCCGGCCGGTACGGAGTGGCCGGCCCGCCTCCACGTCGTGACCGGCAAGGGCGGCACCGGCAAGACCAGCGTCGCGGCGGCCCTGGCCCTGGCGCTGGCCGCCGGCGGCCGCCGCACGCTGCTGGTCGAGGTCGAGGGACGGCAGGGCATCGCCCAGCTCTTCGGCACCGACCCGCTGCCCTACGAGGAGCGGCACCTGACCGACGCGCCGGGCGGCGGCGAGGTGCGGGCCCTGGCGGTGGACGCCGAGGAGGCCCTCCTCGAATACCTGGACATGTTCTACAAGCTCGGCGCGGCCGGCCGGGCGCTGCGCAAGCTCGGGGCGATCGACTTCGCCACCACCATCGCCCCGGGCCTGCGGGACGTCCTGCTCACCGGCAAGGTGAAGGAGGCCACCACCCGCACGGCCGACCAGCGGCGCGCGTACGACGCCGTGGTGCTGGACGCCCCGCCGACCGGGCGGATCGGCCGTTTCCTGAACGTCACGGCCGAGACGGCGCGGCTGGCCAAGGTGGGCCCGATCAAGACCCAGAGCGAGGGGGTCGCCGCGCTGCTGCGCTCCCCGATCACCGCTGTGCACGTGGTCACCCTGCTCGAGGAGATGCCGGTCCAGGAGACGGTCGACGCGATCGCGGAGCTGACGACGTTCGGCTTCCCGGTGGGTCGGGTGATCGTCAACGGCACCCGGCCGCCGCTGCCCGCGGGTCACGCGGTGAGCCCGGCCGAGTTGGAGCGGGGGCTGCGCGCCGCCGGGCTGCCGGCGGACCGGGACACCGTCGCCGGGCTGGCCGCGGAGGCGCGCGACCAGGCGATCCGCCGCGAGCTGGAGGATTCGCTCCGCGCCGAGCTGGTGGAGCTGGGGCTGCCGCTGACCGAGCTGCCGCTGCTGCCCGACGGGGTGGACCGCGCCGGGCTGGACCGGCTCGCCGAGGCCCTCGTCCGGGCGGATTGACTCACACCTGCCGCCGGCACGGGCGCGCCGACCGACCCGGCCCGATACGCTCGATTGGTGCCTTCCGAAGACGCGGCGCCGCAGCTGGACGTCGACCAGATCCTCGCCGATCCGGGCGTGCGGATCGTGGTCTGCTGCGGGGCGGGCGGGGTGGGGAAGACGACCACGGCCGCCGCGCTCGCGCTGCGGGCCGCGGAGCAGCACGGCCGGCGCACGGTGGTGCTCACCATCGACCCGGCCCGCCGGCTGGCGCAGTCGCTCGGGCTGACCGAGCTGGACAACACCCCCCGGCAGGTCAAGGGGATCGACGTCGAGGCCAGCGGCGGTGAGCTGCACGCCATGATGCTGGACATGAAGCGCACCTTCGACGACGTGGTGCTCCAGCACACCGATCGCGCGAAGGCGGACGAGATCTTCGCCAACCCGTTCTACCAGGCCATGAGCTCGACCTTCGCCGGCACGCAGGAATACATGGCGATGGAGAAGCTGGGGCAGTTGCACGCCCGGGGCGAGTGGGACCTGATCGTGGTGGACACCCCGCCGTCCCGCTCTGCGCTGGACTTCCTGGACGCCCCGGCCCGCCTCTCCCGCTTCCTCGACGGGCGGATGCTGCGGCTGCTGCTGGCCCCGGCGCGCACCGGCGGCCGGAGCATGTTCAGCCTGGTCACCGCCTCGTTCGGGATGTTCTCCAAGGTCGTGCAGAAGGTGCTCGGCGCCCAGTTGCTGACGGACCTCTCCGGCTTCGTCGCCGCGCTCGACTCGATGTTCGGCGGGTTCCGGCAGCGCGCGGAGCAGACGTACCGCATCCTCCAGGCGCGGGAGACGGCGTTCCTGCTGGTCGCGGCGCCGGAGGCGGACGCGGTCCGGGAGGCCGCCTACTTCGCGGGCCGGCTGCGCGAGGAGAAGATGCCGCTGGCGGGCCTGGTGCTCAACCGGGTGCACCGCCCGGCGGTGCCCGGCCTCGACGCGGCGGAGAGCCTGGCCGCCGCGGAGCGGCTGGCCGCCCTCGGCGGGCACGAGCGCACCGTCGACGTGCTGCGGGCCCACGCCGCCCTGGCCCAGCAGGCGCTCCGCGAGCGGCGGGTGGCGGCCCGGTTCACGGAGGCGTTCCCGGCGGTGCCGGCGGTGTCGGTGACGGCGCAGCCCGCCGACGTGCACGACGTCGACGGGCTGCGGACGATCGGCGCGGCGATCAGCCGGCCGTGACGGCGCTCAGCCGGCGGCGGTGACCAGGATCTTGTCCTTGCCCGCCTTGTCCTTGGCGTTCTTCTTCATCGCGGCCTCGAACATCTTGCGCCAGCTCGTCACCTGGGGGTGACGGCGCAGCAGCGCGCGGCGTTCGCGTTCGGTCATGCCACCCCACACTCCGAACTCGATCCGGTTGTCCAGCGCGTCGGCCAGGCACTCGTACCGGACTGGGCAGCTCCGGCAGATCCGCTTGGCCACGTTCTGTTCGGCGCCCTGTACGAACAACGCGTCCGGGTCCCCGTTCTGACACGCCGCCAGCGACGGCCAGTCAGTGATCATGCCCATCTGTACTCGTCCCCCCTTGCAGTACCTACCGACCCCGTCGCGGACCAGCCGGCAATTCCCCCCGGTCGCCCGGCGCGCCTTCCCCAAGGCGGCACGGACGACATGTGGCTCTGTCGCCGCCCCCATCATGCTCTGTAGTCACCCGATTACGCAACGTTGTCGGCTAAATCCATCATTCCGGACACTCCCGGCTTCCCGGGCTTCGCGACCGCCGGTTACCCCGCCGGAGTCCGTGAAAACGCTGCGGGCCCCCTCGGGAAGGAGAGAGACTCGACGCCGGATTCACGCAACCACGCACCGGGGGTCGTGCGTTTAGCACAACGAGGTCGGCGCGCGCAGGAAATGGGGAAAGAACGCCCCAGCGCCCCTCGTTCCCTACTCGCGTACCCTGTCGAGGTGACCTGGATGCGGAAACGTGACCACAATGTGCTGACCAACGCCGCATCGCTGCTCATATGTGGCCTGTTGGCCGGCGTGGTGGTCGCGGCGGCGGCCTTCCCCGCGGTGGCGATGTCCGGCCTCGCCGCGAAGGCCGGCGCCGAGACCTTCGGCGCACTGCCAAAGGAGCTGACGGTGGCCCGCGCGCCGCAGATCAGCTACCTGTACGCCTCGGACGCCAAGACCCCGCTGGCGACCATGTACGACGAGAACCGTCGGGACGTGAAGCTGGCCGATGTCGCGCCGGTGATGCAGAAGGCGATCATCGCCGCCGAGGACCACGACTTCTACAAGCACAACGGCGTGGACCTCAACGGCATCGCCCGGGCCTTCGTCAACAACCAGTCCAACGCGTCCTCGCAGCAGGGTGCCTCGACGCTGACCATGCAGTACGTCCGGCTGGCCATCGCGTACTCGGCGAGCCACCCGGCCGACGTGGTCGCGGCCACGGAGGACACCAGCGCCCGCAAGCTGCGCGAGATGCGCTACGCCCTCCAGATCGACAAGGAGCTCTCCAAGGACGAGATCCTGGAGCGCTACCTGAACATCGCCGCGTTCGGCAACGGCGCGTACGGCATCTACGCCGCCAGCCAGGTCTACTTCAACAAGCCGCCGAGCAAGCTCAAGATCGAGGAAGCGGCCATGCTCGCCGGCATGGTGAAGGCGCCGAGCACCAACGACCCGACCACCAAGAGCGGATACGCGGCGGCCGTCGCCCGGCGCGACTACGTCATCGACAACATGGTCGAGATCGGCGCGATCACCCAGCAGGAGGCGGACGCGGCCAAGGCCGTCAAGCTCAAGGTCACCGGCAAGCGGGCGCCCAACGGCTGCGTCTCGACCAACGAGAAGGGCTGGGGCTTCTTCTGCGACTACTTCTACCGCTGGTGGATGCAGCAGGAGACGTTCGGCTCGACCACGTACGACCGGGAGCGGCGGCTGAAGAGCGGTGGCTACACCGTCGTCACCACGCTCGACCCCCAGGCCCAGCGGGGCGCCGACAAGGCCGTCCGCAAGGCCAAGAAGGAGACCGCCAAGGAAGCCGCCATGGTGGCGGTGGTCGAGCCGGGCACCGGTCGGGTGCGGGCGCTGGCGGTCAACCGCACCTTCAAGCTCGACGACCCGAAGAAGCCGGCGAACAAGCCGCACAGCGACCCGAAGCAGCGCAAGAAGGGCAAGCTCGGCAACTACCCGAACACCGTGAACCCGCTGCTCACCGGCGGCGACGGCATCACGGGCTACCAGGCCGGCTCGACTTTCAAGATCTTCACCATCGTGGCGGCGCTGGAGAAGGGCATCCCGCTCGGCTACACGTTCAACGCCCCGGCGCAGTTCAAGTCGGAATACATCATCGACAGCAGCAGCCCGGCGGCGTGCGCCGGCACCCACTTCTACTGCCCGACGAACTCGAACAAGAAGCCCGGCGGCGTGCAGACCATGTGGAGCGCCTTCGCCCAGTCGACCAACACGTACTTCGTGCCGTTGCAGCAGAAGGTCGGCGCGGAGAACGTGGTGGACGTGGCCAAGCGGCTCGGCATCCAGTTCCGCCAGGCCGAGGACGCGAAGTTCGCCGGCAGCAAGGAGGCCGCGCACCAGTGGGGCGCCTTCACCCTCGGCGTCTCGCAGACCACCCCGCTGGAGATGGCCAACGCGTACGCCACCCTCGCCGCGGACGGCAAGTACTGCGAGCCCATCCCGGTGCAGGAGATCAGGGATCCGGAGGGCAAGAAGCTCGACATCGCCAACCCGCGCTGCGAGAAGCGGGTCAGCACCGAGGTGGCCCGCGCCGCCGTCGACGCGGCACGCTGCCCGGTCGGTGACAACTCCTCCACGAGCAGGTGCGGCGGCAGCCGTACGGCCGCCAGCGTCAGGGGCATCGTCGACGCCCCGGTGGCCGGCAAGTCCGGCACCACCGACTCGGAGAAGACCGCCTCGCTGGTCGCGATGACGAGGCAGTACGCCGTGGCCGGCATCATGGCCGACCCGGACTGGCCGCAGACCAACGTCAAGATGAAGCACAACCAGAAGGACGGCATCAACCCGCCGGTCTACGAGACGCTGCGCGACGCCATGAAGGGCAAGAAGCGGATCAACTTCGAGCCCCCGGGCCAGAAGATCCGCGAGGGCGACCAGCGCCGTATCCCGGACGTGAAGTGCCTGGACGTGGAGCAGGCGAAGTCCCGGATCGAGGCGGAGGGCTTCGACGCGGTCGTCTCCGACATCAAGGTCCCGTCGACCTGCGCCCCCGGCAAGGCCGCGGGCACCAGCCCCGACGGCCGCACCATCAAGGGCGGCGTGGTGACCATCCAGATCAGCGCCGGCGGGGGCACCACCCCGGGCAGCACCACGCCGGGCGGCACCGGCGGTCCGCCGATCAACCCGGGCCGCCCGCCGAGCCGCCCCGGCGGCTGATCGGGCGGACGACGACAACGGGCGGGCACTCCCTCGCGGGGTGCCCGCCCGTTTCGCGTACCCGGGTCGGTGCGGCCCGACTCAGAGGCCGAGCTGCCGGCGTACCTCGGCGGCCACCCGACCGCCCTCGGCCTGGCCGGCCACCGCGGCCTGGGCCGCCTTCATGGCCGGGCCCATCTGCGCCTTGCCGGTGAAGCCGCCCGCGGCGAGCGCCCCCGCGACCAGCTCGCTCAGCTCCGCGTCGGAGAGCTGCTTCGGCAGGTAGCGCTCCAGCACCTCACCCTCGGCGGTTTCCTTCGCGGCCTGCTCGCTGCGGCCGGCGTCGGCGAAGGCGGTCGCGGCCTCCCGGCGCTTCTTCGCCTCCTTGGTCAGCACCGCGAGCACCTCGTCGTCGGTGAGCTCGCGCTTGGCCTTGCCGGCGACCTCGGCGGTGCCGACGGCGGCGAGCGCCATCCGCAGCGTCGAGGTGGTCAGCTCGTCGCGCGCCTTCAGAGCGGCGCGCATGTCGGCAGTGAGACGGTCCTTCAGCGTGCTCATGGACGGTGAAACTACCCTGAACGCCATGCGAAAGCGCACACTATTCCGGCTCGCGACCGGGACCGCCGCGCTGGGCGCGGCGACCCTGGCGTACGCGTCGCTCGTCGAGCGCAACATGTTCACCCTGCGGCGGTACGACGTGCCGGTGCTGCCGGCCGACGCCGAGCCCCTGCGCGTCCTGCACCTGTCCGACCTGCACATGATGCCCGACCAGGGGCGCAAGCAGCGCTGGGTGGCGTCGCTGGCCGCGCTCGACCCCGACCTGGTGGTGGTCACCGGGGACAACATGGCGCACCCCGGCGCCGTGCCCGGCGTGCTGCGCGCCCTCCAGCCGCTGCTCGACTACCCGGGGGCCTTCGTCTTCGGCTCCAACGACTACACCGGCCCGGTCTGGAAGAACCCGTTCACCTACTTCCTGCCCGACCGGGAGTACACGGAGGGTGTCGAGCTGCCGCACGAGGAACTGCGCGACGTCCTCACCGGCGCGGGCTGGGTCGACCTGAACAACGCCCGCACCACCGTCAAGGCCGGCGGCCGGGCGGTCGAGCTGCTCGGGGTGGACGACCCGCACATCGAACGGGACGACTACGAGTCCGTCGCCGGGCCGGTGTCGCCCGTGGCGGACCTGTCGATCGCGCTCACCCACTCCCCCGAGCCGGCGGTGCTCGACCGGATGGCCGCCGACGGCTTCGGGCTGCTGCTCGCCGGGCACACCCACGGCGGCCAGGTCTGCGTGCCGGGTGTCGGGGCGCTGGTGACGAACTGCGGCCTGCCCCGCTCGATGGCGCGGGGCCTGCACCGCTGGCCCGGCTCCGACTCCTGGCTGCACGTCTCCGCCGGTCTCGGCACCCACCCGACCGCGCCGGTCCGGTTCGCCTGCCCGCCGGAGGCGAGCGTGCTCACCCTGATCCCCCGCTGACCGCCCGCGCGGCACAACGACCCCGCCGCACCGAGACCCCTGCCCCACCGCCCCGCACCCCCCCGCCCCAGCG
>NZ_JBPQTP010000180.1:0-7841 GCF_051386395.1 Micromonospora sp. URMC 106 | reverse complement strand
GTGGGGCGCGGTCCGGGGGGTGTAACGACGTGGGGCCGGCCGGCATTCCGGCCGGCGCCCCGGGCCGTCGGAACGGGCTCGGGGGTCACGCGCTCACGATGGATACAACGACGCGGGCCCTCGGCCCATGCCCGCCCGGCCGGTGGCGCCCGCCACCACAACCCACCACAAACCCGACACACGGCACCCGACGGGGAGACCAGACCTCCCGAACGCGACATCCGGGCTGATCCCGGGTGGGCCGGTGTCGCCTGGCCACCGGGCCGTTCGGCGTCGGGTTCGGGTGGTCGGGGTCGTCAGGGGGCGGGTGACAGGCGGCGCTCGATCGTGACCGTGGTGCCCTCGGCGGTCGACACCATCCGCACGTCGCCGTACGCGTTCATCAGCGTGGCGCCGCGACCCCGGTCCATGGCGGGCCGGCGGTCGCGCCAGGTGCCGAAGTCCCGCACCGAGATCTGGACCGTGCCCGCGACCACCCGCAGTCGCACCCGCACCTCCGGTCGGCTGGGGCGCTGCGCGTGCTCCACGGCGTTGTTGACCGCCTCGGAGGCGGCCAGCAGCAGGTCCTGCACGATGTCCGGATCGACGTCCAGGGCCTCCAACGACGCCCGCACGTCCCGGCGCATGGCCGAGGCCGAGGTGGGCTTCGACGGGTACGTCCATCCGGTCTCCAGCGCCGCCAGGCGCGCGGGGTCCGACACCCCGCCCCGCGTGCGCGGCCCGTTCCCGGTGCTGCCGGGGTCGGTGTCCGGGCCGCCCCGCGGAAACAGCGCGGTCACCCGGCCCGGACCGGTCGGCGTCGGCGCCGCCGTCCCGCCGCCGCGCGCGGCCACCGCCGGATCGTCCCGGTCGGCCGCCTCGGAGGCGCCGGCCGAGCGCTGCCCCCGGACGCGGGCGCCGTGCAGGGTCGCCCGGATCCGGGCGACCAGCTCGCCCGCGGCGAAGGGCTTGACCACGTAGTCGTCGGCGCCCAGGTCGAGCCCTTCGACGCTGGCGTCCCCACCCGCGCGCGCGGAGAGCACCACCACCGGCAGCGCCCGCGTGTCGGCCTGCTGGCGCAGCCGACGCACCAGCTCGAAGCCGTCGACGTCCGGCATCATCACATCGGTGAGGACCAGGTCCGGCTGCTCCCGGCGGATCGCCGCCAGGGCCTGCCGGCCGTCGCCGACCGTCTCCACCCGCCAACCCTGCCCGGTCAGCAGCCGGGCCAGGTACGCGCGCATGTCCGCGTTGTCGTCGGCCACCAGGATCCGCGCGTCGCGCAGCGCGTCCACCGTCCCGTACGGTGACCCCGGCGGCCCGGCCGGTGAGATCGCCGACGCCTGCGCCGGGTCGGCCAGCCAGCCGATCGCCTCCTGCGCGGCGGCTCGGGCCGCCTGACCGATGCCGTCCACGTCCGCCGGTGCGGCGGGCCGCCCCACGGCGCGGAAGGGCAGCGCCACGGTGAACGTCGTCCCGGCCCCCACCCGGCTCTCCACCCGCACGTCGCCGCCCTCCAGGCGGGCCAGCTCGCGGACCAGGGGCAACCCGATGCCGGTGCCCTCGTGGCTGCGGGACCGGGCGCCCTGCACCCGGTGGAAGCGTTCGAAGAGCCGGGGCAGCTCCTCCTCGGAGATGCCGATGCCGGTGTCGGTGACGGTCAGCCGCACCTCCTGCTCGTCGGCGGTCAGCCCGACCCGGATCCGGCCGACGAAGGTGTACTTCAGGGCGTTCGACAGCAGGTTGGTGACGATGCGTTCCCAGTTGACCGGGTCGACGGCGACCGGACGCGGCAGGGGCGGGCAGTCGACCTCCAGGCGCAGCCCGGCGCGCTCCACGGCCGCCCGGAAGACGCTGGCCAGCTCGGCGGTGAGCGCGGCCAGGTCGACCTCGCGGGCGTGACTCTGCGCCCGGCCCGCCTCCAGGCTGGAGAAGGTGAGCAGGCTGTTGACCAGGGTGAGCAGCCGGGTCGCGTTGCGCCAGGCGGTGTCGACCCGCTCCCGCTGCACGGCCGGCAGCGGGTGCTCGTGGTCGGCGAGGGCATCGGCGAGCGGGCCGAGCATCAGCGTCAGCGGGGTGCGGAACTCGTGGCTGACGTTGGTGAAGAAGCCGGTCTTGACCCGGTCCAGCTCGGCGAGCGCCTCGGCCCGCCGGCGCTCCTCCTCGTACGCCCGCGCGTTGCGCACGGCGACGGCGACCTGCTGGGCCAGCAGCGCGAAGAACGACCGGTACGCCTCGTCCAGCCCCCGGCTCGGGCTGACCCCGACCAGGAGCACCCCGAGTGGCTGGTCCGCCTCCGCCGAGGGCAGCGGCAGGGCCAGGGCCGTGCCGACCGGGTCACCCCAGGGCCCGGCGGGCACGGTGAGCCGCTCGGCCACACCGGTGACCTCGGCCGCCGTGCCGCCGGCGGCGGCCGCCAGGCCCCACCCGCGCTCCTCGGCCGCCGGCAGGGTGGCCGGCAGCGCCGCGGCCACCTTCTCGCCGCCGACGCAGGCGACCCGGTGCAGCAGCGCGTCCTCGCGCAGGTAGATCGCGGCGAACGGAACGTCCAGCGGGTGCCCGCCGACGGCCTCGGCGAGCCGGGCGCAGGTGCTCCCCACGTCGACGGTCCGCCCGTCGCCGCGTACGGACAGGTCGCGCAGCAGGCGCAGCCGGCGCTCGCCGACCACCTGCTCGGTGACCTCGCTGCACACGGTGAGCACGCCGACCGTGCGTCCCTCGTCGTCGCGGGCGGGGGCGTGCGAGACGCTGAAGTACGCCTCCTCGCGGTAGCCGGCCCGGTCGAGCAGCAGTTGCAGGGCCGGCACCCAGCTGGCGACCCCGGTCGCCATCGCCTCGTCGATCAACGGGGCCAGCACGTCCCAGCCCTCGGCCAGGGTGACCCGCACGTCGCCGCCGAGCGCGGCGGGGTGCTTGTCACCGATCAGCGCCGAGTACGCGTCGTTGTAGAGCTGGGTGAACCGGTCGCCCCAGAGCAGCAGCATCGGGTAGCGGGAGGAGAGCACCATCCGGACGGCCGCGCGCAGGCTCTGCGGCCAGCCGTCGACGGGACCGAGCGGAGTCTCCGCCCAGTCCAGCCGCGCCATCAGCCGCCCGGTCTCACCGCCCTCGGCGAACAGGTCACCCGTGGGCCGCGTCACCTTCGGTCGCACCCCATCGCAGCCCTCACTTCCGGGCCCGGCCGACCCTTGCTGGCGTTACGCGCTCATCCTGGCACCCGGCCTCCGCTGCACGTCCGCCGGCACCCCAGCGCGTTTCTCTACCCACCCGCCGCCGCGGCCACACCTGCGGACGCATTTCGTTCTCCGGATCCCGGACGGGTCCGCGGCGGCGGTCGCCCGGGGGTCTGCCATACGGCGGGCTGCTTTCGCGGGGGCGGCGGCGGCCGGTCCGGGCCGGCGACGGTCGGTGCGGGTCTGCCGCGCGGCGGCGGTCAGTCCCGGTCGGCGGCGCGGCGGCGCAGCAGCGCGACCGCCTCGTCCACGAGACCGCGCTCGGTGAGCAGCGTGAGCAGCAACGGCAGGGGGCGCCAGTCGCCGTCGTCGACCGCCTGCCGCAGCAGCGCGATCGCCTCGTCGTGCCGGCCCCGGGCGGCCAGCAGGGTGGCCAGCTCGTCGCGGCCTCTCGGGTCGCCCTGCTCGGCGGCGATCCGCCAGTACCGTTCGGCCTCGTCGGCGCGCCCCTCCTCGGCGAGCAGCGCGGCGAGCCGGGTGGCGGCGTGCCAGTCGCCGTGCTCGGCGCGGGCCCGCAGCTCCTCCGTCCGCCCCCGGTCGGCCAGCAGGTCGACCAGGACGCTGCCCGCCCCGCTCGCGCCGGCCCGGTCGAGGTCGCGCAGGTAGCCGGTCGGGTCGGGCACCGCCGCCAGGCCCGAGGACTCCTCGCCGAAGAAGCGGCTGCCGCCGAACTCCCGCCGGAGCTGGTCGTCGAGGTCGTCGGCGAGCTCGACCATGGCCCGTACGGCCAGCAGCAGGTGGGTGGGGACGAAGTCCTGGCCGAAGACGGGGACGGACGCCCAGACCGTGTCGCCGGTGCAGTAGACCCGGCCGACGACGAGACCGTTGGTGAGGTCGGAGAGCCGCCGGTACAGCGACTCGGTCGGCTCGACCCCGGTGAGCAGGGGTGAGAACACGTCGACCAGCGGCGGGTCGTCCTGGGCCCGTACGAAGATCATGGCGGAGCCGACGCGGATGGCGACGTCGCCGTCGGCGTCGACGCGCAGCTGGTCGGCGGTGACGCCGAGGATGCCGGCCAGCACCTCCCTGACCCGCTGGGTCAGCTTCCCGCCGTACTCGGCCTCCCCGACGGGCGCCGGGGCGCGACGAGCCCCCGCGGCGGCCACCGGCCTCGCCGCCAGCGCGGCGGCCAACCTGGTCCTCGTCGGCACGGGCACGGCCGTCGCCGTGGTTGCCGGACGGGCCGCCAGCGCGGAGGCGACCCTGCCCAGCAGGCTCTCAGGCGGCGTCATCGTGCTCGCCGTCCGGTCCGCCGCGCGTGCCGTCGGTCGGCTGGTCCGTCACCCGGACCTGGTCGAACATCTTGGCGATCACGAGCGGGGCCGCCACCCCGAAGGTGAAGCTGGCGAAGGCGGTGGTGGCGAGGCCACCCGCCCCGGCCGCGGCGGCGAGCCCGGTCCCGGCCACGGTCCTGAGCAGCACCGCGAACACGACGATCGGCGCGTCCCGCCGGTCCCGCCACGGCCACTGCCACCGGCCCCCCGACTCGGTGGTGGGGCGCATCATCCCGGACAGGTTGAGCGCCTCGGCCACCGCGCTGCCGACCAGTCCCCACATCGCGGCCATCCATAGAGACACATCCCTACCGTACTGACCGCCGGATGTGGCGGTCGCACCAGCCCTCTGCTCTCCCGGCGGCCACGGTGACGCCACTGTCGACGGTAGAGCCTGACGGCAACGCGCGCCCGCGACGCACAGCCGGGAACGGTCCGCAACCCGGGGCGGCCCGGCAGTGCGGCGGCCGGTGAGGAACTTCACGAGAAGTGGGCAATCGGCGCGAAGCGCCCCTAGCGTCGACCGGGTTCGCGATGGCGAACACCACGGCCGGTAACGCCTAATCCTGCCGCCGGCCGTCGGACCCGGTCACTCAGGCACGGAGCGGGGGACCCAACGTTCCTCGGTGCGCGTCACCTCGGGGTGAAGCCGCCAGCGGCGGCCGGGCTCCTCGGCCCGAACCCGACAGCTGACCTCGCCGGCGTGGAGGAATCACACATGGCATCCGACTACCAGGCCCGTCACCGTCGCACCGTCCGTCGTACCGCCGTGGGCACTCTCGCCGTGGGCGCCGTGACCGGCGCGGTGGCGATCTTCGGCCCGGCCGCCCCGGCCCAGGCCGACAGCGTCAACTGGGACGCGATCGCCCAGTGCGAGTCCAGCGGCGACTGGAGCATCAACACGGGCAACGGCTACTACGGCGGCCTCCAGTTCTCCCAGAGCACCTGGGAGGGCTACGGCGGCCGGAGGTACGCCGCGCGGGCCGACCTGGCCACCCGCGCCGAGCAGATCCGCGTCGCCGAGCGCGTCCTCGACGGGCAGGGCATCGGCGCGTGGCCGACCTGCGGCAAGAAGGGCGGCTCGAGCACGTCGCACACCCCGAAGAGGGAGCGCGGGTCGCAGGCGCCGGCGACGAAGCGCGACTCGGGTGGCAGCGAGCGGCGTGACGCGGGCGGCGCCGGCCGGACCTACGTGGTCCGGCCCGGCGACACCCTGGCGAAGATCGCGACCGCGCACGACGTGGACGGCGGCTGGCGGGAGCTGTACGAGAGCAACAAGCGGGTCGTCGGCGCCGACCCGGGGCTGATCCTCCCCGGTCAGCGGCTCGGCCTCTGACGCGTACCCCTGATGACGCCCGGTCGGGAGACTCCGACCGGGCGTCGTCGTCTCGCGGTGGGCGACGGCTCGTATCCTTTGCGCGAACCTCTCTGGTGGGCTTTCGAGGATGAAAGGACACGGCGTGAGTAACCGGGCCGAGACGTTGGAGTTCCAGGCCGAGGCGCGTCAGCTGCTCCAGCTGATGGTCCACTCGATCTACTCGAACAAGGACGTCTTCCTGCGCGAACTGATCTCGAACGCCTCGGACGCGCTGGACAAGCTGCGCCTGGCGTCGATGGTCGACAAGGACCTGGAGGTCGACACCTCCGACCTCCACATCGAGATCGAGGTCGACAAGGCGGCGCGCACGCTTACCGTCCGGGACAACGGCATCGGCATGTCCCGCGACGAGGTGGTCCAGGTGATCGGCACGATCGCCAAGTCCGGCACGGCGGAGCTGCTGCGCAAGCTGCGCGAGTCCGCCGACGCCGGGGCGCGGCAGGAGCTGATCGGCCAGTTCGGGGTCGGCTTCTACGCGGCGTTCATGGTCGCCGACCGGGTCGAGCTGGTGACCCGGCGGGCGGGGGAGACCGGCGGCACCCGCTGGGAGTCGGCCGGCGAGGGCACCTACTCGGTCGAGGCCGTCGACGAGGCGCCGCAGGGCACCGCGGTGACCCTGCACCTCAAGGCGGCCGACGCCGAGGACAACCTGCACGACTACACCGCCGAGTGGACGATCCGGGAGATCGTCAAGCGGTACTCCGACTTCATCGCCTGGCCGATCCGGATGACCGTCGAGCGGCCGGGCGAGGGCGACGAGACCACGACCGAGACCCAGACGCTCAACTCGATGAAGGCGCTCTGGGCCCGGCCCCGCGACGAGGTCGACGAGGCCGAGTACAAGGAGTTCTACAAGCACGTCAGCCACGACTGGGCCGACCCGCTGGACATCGTGCACATGAAGGGCGAGGGCACCTTCGAGTACGAGGCGCTGCTGTTCCTCCCCTCCCACGCCCCGCTGGACCTGTTCGCCCCGCAGGGCCGCCGCGGCGTGCAGCTCTACGTCAAGCGCGTCTTCATCATGGACGACTGCGAAGCGCTCATGCCGAACTACCTGCGCTTCGTCAAGGGTGTCGTGGACGCGCACGACCTGTCGCTGAACATCTCCCGGGAGATCCTCCAGCAGGACCGGCAGATCCGGGTCGTCCGCCGCCGGCTGGTCAAGAAGATCCTGTCCACCGTCAAGGACATGAAGGCCAACCACGCCGACCGCTACCGGACCTTCTGGACGGAGTTCGGCGCGGCGGTCAAGGAGGGCCTGATCGACGACACGGAGAACCGGGACACCCTCCTGGAGATCCTCTCGGTCGCCTCCACCCACGACCCGGCCGAGCCGACCGACCTCGCCGGCTACGTCAGCCGGATGAAGGACGGGCAGAGCGACATCTACTACGCCACGGGCGAGTCCCGCTCCATGATCGAGAACTCGCCGCACATGGAGGCGTTCCGCGCCAAGGGCTACGAGGTGCTGCTCCTCACCGACCCGGTCGACGAGGTCTGGGTCGAGCGGGTCGGCCAGTACGACGGCAAGACCCTGCGTTCGATCGCCAAGGGCCAGGTCGACCTGGACACCGAGGAGGAGAAGAAGGAGGCCGAGGCCGAGCGCGAGCGGCAGCGCAAGGACTTCGCCGACCTGCTCACCTGGATGGGCGCCACCCTCGCCGACTCCGTCAAGGAGGTGCGCCTCTCCTCCCGGCTGACCACGTCCCCGGCCTGCGTCGTCGGTGACGCCCACGACATCACCCCGACGCTGGAGAAGATGTACCGGGCGATGGGGCACGAGGTGCCGGCGGTCAAGCGGATCCTGGAGCTCAACCCCGGGCACCCGCTCGTCACCGGCCTGCGCAAGGCCCACGAGCAGGGCGGCACCGAGGAGTCGCTGAAGGAGACCGCCGAGCTGCTCTACGGCATGGCGCTGCTCGCCGAGGGCGGGGAGTTGACCGACCCGTCCCGGTTCACCCGCATCCTCGCCGACCG
>NZ_JBPQTP010000179.1:0-7901 GCF_051386395.1 Micromonospora sp. URMC 106 | reverse complement strand
GGGCGGCACCGGTCCGGGCGGGTGAGGACCGGGAAGCGGCGGGTTCGGGTTCGGAACCGGCGGCGTGGGCGACGGCGGGGTCGGGCCGGGCACCGGCGGTACGGGGGCCGGCGCCGGCTCGGGCTCCGGGACAGGTGGCTTGGGCGGCTGCGCCGGCTCCGGCGGCTGGGCGGGCTCCGGCGGCTCCGGGTTGACCGGCGCGGCCCGGTAGACCCTGGCCTCGCCGGTGCGCGACCGGATCGCCGCAGCCTCGTCGGCCGAGACCCGCCGCATCCCGGGCACGGCGGCGCTGGCCCGGGCCGCCGCGGCCGTGGCGCGCTGCTCGGGAACCACCGCGCCGGCCGCGCCCGTGGCCCGGTAGGTGGTGCCGGCGGCCGGTCGGGCCGGCGGTGCCGCGTCGCCCTCGCCGGGCGCGGCGGCGGTGGCCACGCTCACCCGGCCACGGGCCGGCTGTCGGCGTACGTCGTCGGCGGGCGGCTCCGTCGACGGCTCCGAGGGACCGGTGCCCGACGCGGGCCCGCCGTCGGTCGCGGTCGCGATGGACCCGCCGGGCGCCGAAGGCTGCGAGGCCCCGGCGCGGCTCCGCTCGGGCGTGGATCCGTGGTCGACCGGCTCCGCCGGAACCTCTTGCTCGGCCATGCTCGCCCTCCGCGCCACGCTCGCGCCCGGATCCGCGACGTCGGACCGGACGTGTCTGACTGTCACCGTGCCACATTCCGGCCGTGCGGCACAGCCGGAGTGCGTACGGGGCCCGTGGTCGGTGCGAACCGGCGTCGGCGCGCCGGGCGGAACGACGCCCCCCGGTCAGCTACCGGTGCTCGCCGAGGCGGTGGCCGAGGTGCTGCCCTCCGGGTCGGCGCTGTCCGCCGCCGTGGTCGGCGCCACACTGCCGGACGTGGCGCTCGGCGCGGACGAGACCGAGCGGCTCGCCGACGGCGCGGTCGAGGCGCTGGCCCCGGTCGTCGGGGAGGTCGTGGGCGAGGGCGACGTCGTGGGGGTCGGTGACGTCGTGGGCGAGGGCGGCGCGGTGGGTGTCGGGGACGGCGACGTGGTGGCGGACGGGGTCGGCGACGGCGTGGCCGACTGGGTCGGCTTCGCGCTGCCCGTCGGCTTCGGCGTGGCCGGCTTGCTCGGCGTCGGCTTGGGCGACGGGGTGGTGGTCGGCGCGGGCACCGCCCCGATCACGCGGGTCGCGGCGTAGAGCCGGGACCAGCGCACGGTGGAGATCTTGACGACGTCACCCGTGGTGGGCGCGTGGATCATCTTGCCTCCGCCGACGTACATCCCCATGTGGTGGATCGTCGTCCAGCTCGTGCCGGAGGCGAAGAAGAGCAGGTCACCGGGGAGCAGCGCGGTGCGGGACACGGTGCGGGACCGGGTGGCGTAGTACTGGTCCCGGGAGACCCGGGGCAGCCCGTAGTAGCCCGCCGACCGGTAGGCGGCGTAGATCAGACCGGAGCAGTCGAACCGGTCCGGCCCTTCGGCGGCCCACAGGTAGGGGTCGCCGAGCTGCGCCTTGGCGTACGCCAGGGCGGCCAGGGCCGTCGGGTGGGCGGCCAGCCCGTTGGCGGTCTCGTTGCCGAGGTAGCCCGCGCCGAGGCGCTGCTCGGCGGCCTCCTGCTGGCGCTCGAGTTCGATCAGTTGGGCGGCGTTGTCGCGGCGCAGCTTGGCGAGCTTGGCCTCGGCGTCGCGCAGGGCCTTCTCACCGGTGGCGTACTCCGTCTGGGCGCCCTTGAGCCGCGACTCCGCCGACACCATCGCCTGGCTGGCCGCCTGCTCGCCGGTGCGGGCGCGGGACAGCTCGCCCTCGGCGGCGGTGGTGCCGCCCTCGGCCTTCTCGCCGCGGATGATCCGCGAGAGCCGGCTCAGCTCGTGCAGGTCGTCGGCGAACTCGCCGGGCGGGAGGGCGGCGGCGGCCTTGAACGCGCCCGCGGCGGCGGCGTCGGCGCCCTCCTGGGCGCGGGCCAGCGCGTCGCGGGCGAGACCGAGGTCGCGTTCGGCGGTGGCGCGCTGGGTCTCGGCCTCGGTGCGCTTCTGCAGCAGCACGAGCAGTTGGTCGCGGAGTTGCCCGACCTGGGCCTCGGCGGCGTAGATCTGGGTGGCGAGCGGGCCGTTGATCAGGTTGCCGGCCGGCGTCCCCACGAGGCCCGGCACTCCGGCGACGGGCGCGCCGCCGGGGAGCTGGAGCGATCCGGCGACGACCGGGCGGGCCCCGGTGTCGGGGACGCCGGTGGGCATCGCCGGGTCGGCCTGCACCGGATTGGCGAGGACCGTGGCGGCGACCGCCCCGAGCAGGGCGGACCAGAGCGCCGGGCGCAGCACCGGCGAGATCACCGGGCTCCGCCGTCGCTGCCGTCGCCCGCGCCCGCTGTCGCCCATTCCGCTCCCCGTCCGGCGTGGTGTCGCCGCGCCGGGTGGGCGCGGCCGTGAGGACGCTACCAGTGTGTGTGGAACGTCCCACCCTGTCTTACCTCACCCAGGCAGCGATGTCGATGCGTCGACAGGTAACGGGAGGCTGAGAGTTCGGTGAGCGCGGGCACGCGGGCCGACCGTGCTGCGGGGGCGTCGGCGGGCCGACGTAGGCTCGATTCCTACCGCAGGTGGAAGGGACGTGGCTTTCGATGGACGCCGGACTCAAGCGTGAGCTCGAAGCGAAGGTGTACGCCGGCGAGCGGCTGACCCGCGAGGACGGCATCGCCCTCTACGACAGCGACGACCTGGCGTGGCTGGGGCGACTGGCCCATCACAGGCGCACGGAGCTCAACGGCGACCGGGTGATGTTCAACGTCAACCGGCACCTCAACCTGACCAACGTCTGCTCCGCCTCGTGCGCGTACTGCTCGTTCCAGCGTAAGCCGGGCGAGAAGGACGCCTACACGATGCGCATCGACGAGGCGGTCCGCAAGGCCAAGGAGATGGAGGACGAGCAGCTCACCGAGCTGCACATCGTCAACGGCCTGCACCCGACCCTGCCCTGGCGCTACTACCCCAAGGTGCTCCGCGAGCTGAAGGCGGCGCTGCCGAACGTCAAGCTCAAGGCATTCACCGCGACCGAGGTGCAGTGGTTCGAGAAGATCAGCGGCCTGACCGCCGACGAGATCCTCGACGAGCTGATGGACGCCGGCCTGGAGTCGCTGACCGGCGGCGGCGCGGAGATCTTCGACTGGGAGGTCCGCCAGCACATCGTCGACCACGCCTGCCACTGGGAGGACTGGTCGCGGATCCACCGGCTGGCGCACTCGAAGGGCATGAAGACGCCGTCGACGATGCTCTACGGCCACATCGAGGAGCCCCGGCACCGGGTCGACCACGTGCTGCGGCTGCGCGAGCTGCAGGACGAGACCGGCGGCTTCGTGGTCTTCATCCCGCTGCGCTACCAGCACGACTTCGTCGACTCGGCCGACGGCAAGATCCGCAACCGGATCCAGGCGCGGACGACGATGGCCTCGCCGGCCGAGTCGCTCAAGACCTTCGCGGTGTCCCGGCTGCTCTTCGACAACGTCCCGCACGTGAAGTGCTTCTGGGTGATGCACGGGCTCTCGGTGGCCCAGCTCTCGCTCAACTTCGGCGTGGACGACCTGGACGGCTCGGTCGTCGAATACAAGATCACCCACGACGCCGACTCGTACGGCACCCCGAACACGATGCACCGGGACGACCTGCTGCACCTGATCTGGGACGCCGGCTTCCGCCCCGTCGAGCGGAACACGCGCTACGAGGTGGTCCGCGAGTACGACGCCGCACCGTCCCTGGCGGAGCGCCGCGCCGAGCCGCAGCAGGTCTGGGCCTGAGCCGGCACGTACCCTCGTAGGCCATGACCGAGCAGCGGAGCGGGTTTCCCCGGCGCGACGCCGAGGGACGCATCCTCACCCTGGGCGACCTGCTCGGGGTGAGCCTGGCCGGCCTGGTCATCGGCGTGCTGGCGGTGCTGTTGTTCGACTGGGCGTTCGCGCTGGTCGGCAGCGGTGACTTCGGCCGGGCCAACGGCTGGCTGGCGGTGATCCTGCCCGCCTGGCTGTTCTGGGACGACTTCCGGGCCTGGGAGTTCGGGGCGGCCCGGGTGGTGGCGGCGCTCGCCGCCGTCGCGGTGGGGCTGGTCGCGGGGCTGGCGGTGGCCGGTTTGGCCGCCGGGCTTCCGCCGCTGGTCTCCGGCGGGCTGGGCGCGGCGGCCCTCACCCTCGCGTACGCGGTGGTCTGGTTCCACGGCGTCCACTGGCTGGCCCGCCGGACGGGCTGAACCTGCCCCGGGTCACCCCGGCGGCGGAGAAACGGAGTGCGGAACGTGAGCGCGGCGGTCAAGTACACGCTGGGCCGGATCGGGCTGTTCGTCGCCGTGCTGGCGGCCCTCTGGCTGGTCGACATCAACCTCTTCGTCAAGCTGATGCTGGCGCTGGCCTTCTCGGCCGCCGCGTCGTTCTTCCTGCTCAAGGGCTGGCGGGACGAGATGGCCACGGAGATGGCCGAGGCCGCCGAGCGCCGCCGCGCCGAGAAGGAGCGCCTGCGTTCCGCGTTGGCCGGCGACGACCAGGACCCGGAGGGTCCGGCCGCCGGCAAGTGACGGGCGGGTCCGGACGCGACCGGCGTCCGGAGGCGACGGGGTCCGGACGTGGCGAGGGGCTCGCGTCCCGCCGGGACGCGAGCCCCTCGACCGTGACGTCGGGCGGTCAGGTCACCAGTTGGTGGAGCCGGCGACCTGGGGCCACGGGACGTCGGTAGGCTTGATCAGGTAGACGACGCCGCCGGGGCCGCTGCCCGTTCCACCGCTGGCGGTGATCCGCTTGGTACGCAGCCAGATCTGCTCGAACTGCTCCCGCGGGTAGACGTTGCGCACGACGTCGTTGCTGGACGAGGCCGGGTCGTTGACGATCACGTCACCGTCGGCGGTGAAGCCGACCACCACGAACAGGTGCCCCGAGGTGCCGTAGTTCGACCCGTCCAGCTCGCTGGCGAGGAAGGACTGGCTGGTGACGACGGGGATGCCGGCGGCGATGAAGCGCTCCACCTCGTCCAGCGAGTGCAGCCGGGTGACCCGTGCCTCCAGGCCCGGGAAGCTGGCGGCGTACGCGGTGTTGAAGGGCCAGTTGCCGGCGCCGTCGTACTGGTAGTCGTAGACCATCCGGGCGGCGTGGTTGACCGTCGGGTCCGGGTAGGTCGGGTCGACCCAGGCCGTGTCCTCGGGCGACGCCTTCCGGCCCCAGTACTCGATGACCATGGTGGTGGAGGTGGGGGAGCACCAGGCCTGGCCGCCGCCGTCGTACTCCGGGTAGTGGCCGGCGTGGATGTTCTGCGAGTAGCGCGGAACGGCGAGCTCCCTGCCCCAGGCGATCCCGCCGGCGCTGGGCTCGACGGTGAACCGGTCGGGCACGTTCGAGCTCATCGCGCCGAGCATCCGGACCACCGGCGAGACGGTGGCGGTCGGGTCGCGGTGGAGGGTCAGCCGGAGCTGGTACGCCCGGAGCAGCACGCCGGCGGCGGCGTCGTTGATCGAGAACGTGTCGGTCCAGATGCTGGACCACTTGTCGCCCTGCTTGTCGACGCTGGTCCGCTTGATGTCGGCGTCGCCGGACGCCCAGCGGCTCAGCACGTACCAGGGGGTGCGGCCGCCGGTGGTGTAGGTGCCCTGGAGCTCGACCTGGATCCAGGTGCCCGCAGGGGTGTCCGCGTTCCACGAGGCGATCAGCTCGGTGGCGTCGAAGCCGACGTCGGTGACCGGGGACGTCCAGGTCCCGTACGCCCAGTCCCGCTTGGTCCTGGTGTGCGGGTCCTTG
The DNA here is from genome assembly GCF_051386395.1 of Micromonospora sp. URMC 106. Classification (NCBI taxonomy): domain Bacteria; kingdom Bacillati; phylum Actinomycetota; class Actinomycetes; order Micromonosporales; family Micromonosporaceae; genus Micromonospora; species Micromonospora sp. URMC 106. The sequence goes on along the minus strand of NZ_JBPQTP010000179.1, from coordinate 2,133 downwards.
TAGCTGGTGGTGCCGACCGGCGTGCCAAGCGTCAGACCGGCGGGGGCGACCACCGTGCCCGCGGCGGTGCCCGCGGACCAGTCGGCGGCGCCGGCCCAGTCGTGGTAGGTGATCTGTTCGTCGTGGACGACGGTGGCGGCGCCGGCCACTGCGCCGGCGGGCGCCGCGGTGCCGAGAAGGGTGAGCGCGGTGGCGGCCGCGAGGGCGGCCGCGCGCAGGCGGGGTCTGGCCATGGGTCCTCCGCAGGGACGGACGGATCGTTGCGGGTCAGTGTCCCGCTCGGAAGGAACTTTCGCCAGAGGTCGACAGATGGAAAATCCTTGCCGACGTGAGGATCAGGATGGCATGCAACAAGATAGCGATGAATGTTGATATGACCATGTGAGCGGTGGTGGAGTGTCCTCCACCGAGCGGGATCTCCTCCCGCCCCCCGAGGAGGTTGTCCATGGCCTTCCGCAAGCCCGCCCTCCGCCGTCGCCTGGCGCTCGCCGTCGCCGCCGGCTTCGGACTGCTCACCGTCGCCGCCGCGCCGGCCGCCGCCCGGCCGGCACCGGACCGCGCCGCCGACGCCGCGGCCACGTCCTACCGGGTGCTCGGCCCGCGTACCGTCGCCGACCGCACGGCCGTCGCCGGCACCGGCGCCGCCATCGACTACGTCGAGCACGGCGTGTTGAACGTCTCGGCCACCCCCGCCGAGGCGGCGGCGATCACCCGGCTCGGCTTCCGGCTGGAGGCGGTCGCCGGGCCGTCGACCGACGACCACGGCCACAGCCACGCCGAGGGGGACGTCGGCACCGCCGCCTTCCCGCCGGCCGACTCCAACTACCACGACTACGCGGAACTGACCGCCGCGGTGAACAAGGTGGTCGCGGACCACCCGTCGATCGCCCGGAAGATCAGCATCGGTTCCTCGTACGAGGGCCGCGACCTGATGGCCGTGAAGATCTCCGACAACGTCGGCACCGACGAGGCCGAGCCGGAGATCCTGTTCAACTCCCAGCAGCACGCGCGCGAGCACCTGACCGTCGAGATGGCGGTCTACCTGCTCAATCTCTTCACCGACAGCTACGGCGCCGACTCCCGGATCACGAACATCGTGAACAGCCGGGAGATCTGGATCGTGCCGACGGTCAACCCCGACGGCAGCGAGTACGACATCGCCACCGGCTCCTACCGCTCCTGGCGCAAGAACCGGCAGCCGAACAGCGGCTCGTCGTACGTCGGCACCGACCTGAACCGCAACTGGTCCTACCAGTGGGGCTGCTGCGGCGGCTCGTCCGGCTCGACCTCGTCGGACACCTACCGGGGGCCGTCGGCGTTCTCGGCGCCGGAGACGGCGGCGCTGCGCAACTTCGTCAACAGCCGGGTGGTCGGCGGCACGCAGCAGATCAAGGCCAACATCGACTTTCACACGTACTCGGAGCTGGTGCTCTGGCCGTTCGGCTACACCTACAACAACACCGCCCCCGGCATGAGCGCCGACCAGTACAACACCTTCGCCACCCTCGGGCAGCAGATGGCGAACACCAACGGCTACACCCCGCAGCAGTCCAGCGACCTCTACATCACCGACGGGGACAGCATCGACTGGATGTGGGGACAGCACGGCATCTGGGCGTACACCTTCGAGATGTACCCGGGCTCGGCCGGCGGCGGCGGCTTCTACCCGCCCGACGAGGTGATCCCCGCCCAGACCTCGCGCAACCGGGAGGCGGTCCTGCTGCTCAGCGAGTACGCCGACTGCCCGTACCGGGTGATCGGCAAGGAGGCCCAGTACTGCGGCGGCGGTGGCGGCGGCACCACGGTCTGGTCGGACACCTTCGAGACGGCCACCGGCTGGACCACCAACCCGAACGGCACCGACACCGCGACCCTCGGGGCGTGGGAGCGGGGCGCCGCCCAGGCGACCACCTCCAGCGGCGCCAAGCAGCTCACCCCGTACGGCGGCACCAACGACCTGGTCACCGGTCGGCTGGCCGGCACCGCGGCGGGTGACTACGACGTCGACGGCGGGGTGACCAGCGCCCGGTCGCCGGCGGTGACCCTGCCGGCCTCGGGCACGCTGACGCTCTCGCTGGCCTGGTACCTGGCGCACGGGTCGAACGCCTCGTCGGCCGACTACCTCCGGGTCAG
>NZ_JBPQTP010000178.1:0-8100 GCF_051386395.1 Micromonospora sp. URMC 106 | reverse complement strand
CCAGACCAGCAACACCAAGAACGCTCTTACGCATGATCGTGTTCATCACAGTGGCTCCATTCGGGGGTTGGCACCACCACCGCCAAAGGGGGAATCGGCGGGGGGTGCAAGCACCGTCCGGCGCTCAAGAAACACAGAGGGAATTCCGGCAGCACGCCGGGAAGACTCAGACCAGGCCACGTTCACGCGGGGCGGGGGACGCCCGCACGTCGGCCGGACCATGTGTAACGACCGGCGGCCCACCATCATTCCGGGGCCCCACACACCAACCCGTCGCCCGGGGGGTGTGCGCCCTTGCTCAGCCGTACGCATGGTGTAACGACCCCGGCCCCGCCACGATTCCACACCCACGATGCCCCCGGTCACACCCCGAAACCGGACACCGGGATATCACCGCCCACCCCCTGGCCCAACCGCCTTCGCAGATCAGACGACACCCCCGTTCGCCGCCGGTTGCCACGAGCACCCCCACAGACGGGACAGCCCGACCACACCCACCCGGCACCGGCCGACGCGACCGCCGTACCGCAAAGCCGACATCCAGGCACGCACGACGCGCAACCACCGACGGGGCACACCCCACCCCCACGCACCGCAAGCCGACGCCGACCACCGCCGCAGCGCAAGCCAGATGAACACCCCCACCGCACCGCAAGCCAACGGCGACCTCAGCCCCACCCCGGCCACAGACCGCCGCCGTGCGCCGATCCCGCCCCACCGCCGTACCCGCGGGACTAGCCTCGACAGGAGGGCCGGGCGCGACGCCTGCGGAGGTGATGTCGGATGGCCGCAGCCACCGACGCGGCGGTGCTGGTCGGGCTCGGCTCGGAGCGCAACCTGCCAGTGGTCAGGCTGGCCGCGCAGGAGGCCGCCGAACACGGCCGGCCGCTCTGCCTGCTGCACGCGTTCAACTGGACGGCGGCGCTCAAGGCCCCGTCGATCGCCGGCCCGCGCGCCGAGGCCGAGGAACTGATCTCCCGGGCCACCGAGATCGCCAGGGAGGTCGAGCCGGCCCTGCCGATCAGCGGGGAGATCATCGAGGGCGCCCCCGTCTCCACCCTGGTCCGCAGGTCGGAGTCGGCGTTCCTGCTCGCCATCGGGGACGCCGGCATGGCGACCTGCGGCGACTGCGTGCCGGCCGACGCGGCGGCGGTGCAGCTCGCCGCCCGGGCCGGCTGCCCGGTGCTGGTGGCGCGCCGGGACCCGCCGCCGCAGGGCCCGGTGCTGGTGGGGGTGGACGGCTCCGCCAGCTCCCGGGGGGCGCTGGAATGGGCGTTCGAGTGCGCGGCCCGGCGGGAGGCGCGGCTGCTCGCGGTGCGGGTCGTCGAGCCGGAGGAGGCCACCGAGGATCCCGACGTGCTCGTCGGCTTGGTGGCGCGGTGCGCGGACCGGTTCCCGTCGGTCGCGGCGGAGTGCCACACGATCCGCGGCGACCCCGGCACCGTCCTGGTGGAGCAGTCCCGCTCGGCGCAGGTGGCGCTCGTCGCCGCCCGGGGCGACGAGCCGTGGCGCGGCATGCTCGGCGCGGTGAGCCAGGCGCTGCTCTACCACTCCCCGGCGCCGGTGATCGTGGTGCGCGGGCTGACGGGGGTGCCGGGGGACAGGGCGTAACGCCCGCCCGGCGCAGGACCAACGGCCCTGACCGACAGCGGCGCCGACCGGGAAAGCTGAGATCGGCCCGGACGAATCCGCTCCGAGGATGCAGGATTCCCCTACCCGCGAGAGGCTCATGCAGCATGGACACCGCTCTCGACCTGCACAGCCCCCTGACCGAAGACGAGCTGCGCCGGCTGGACGCCTACTGGCGGGCGGCGAACTACCTGACTGTCGGGCAGATCTACCTGCTGGACAATCCGCTGCTCCGCGAGCCGCTGGCACCCGAGCACGTCAAACCGCGACTGCTCGGCCACTGGGGCACCAGCCCCGGCCTGAACCTGCTCTACGCCCATCTCAACCGGGTGATCGTCGCCCGTGACCTGCGCGCCATGTTCGTCACGGGCCCCGGCCACGGCGGTCCGGCGATCGTCGCGAACACCTGGCTGGAGGGCACCTGGAGCGAGCTGTACCACCACATCGACCGCGACGAGGCCGGCATGGCCCGGCTGTTCCGCCAGTTCTCCTTCCCGGGCGGCATCCCGAGCCACGTGGCGGCGGAGGTGCCCGGTTCGATCCACGAGGGCGGCGAGCTGGGGTACGCGCTGAGCCACGCCTACGGCGCGGCGTTCGACAACCCCGACCTGCTGGTCGCCTGCGTCATCGGCGACGGGGAGGCGGAGACCGGCCCGCTCGCCGGGAGCTGGCTGTCCAACGTGTTCCTCAACCCGGCCCGCGACGGCGCGGTGCTGCCCATCCTGCACCTCAACGGCTACAAGATCGCCAACCCGACGGTGCTGGACCGGATCCCCGCCGACGACCTGCTCGACATGATGCGCGGCTTCGGCTACCAGCCGTACGTGGTGGAGGGCGACGACCCCGCCGTCGTGCACCAGACGCTCGCCGCCACGCTGGACCGGGCGCTGGACGAGATCGCCGCCGTCCAGCGGCGGGCCCGCTCCGGTGGCGCCGTCGAGCGGCCCCGCTGGCCGATGATCGTCCTGCGTACGCCGAAGGGCTGGACCGGGCCCCGGGACGTCGACGGCAAGCAGGTGGAGGGCACCTACCGCTCGCACCAGGTGCCCCTGTCCGAGGTGCGCAAGAACCCGGAGCACCTGGCCGAGCTGGAGCGCTGGCTGCGCAGCTACCGACCGGAGGAGCTCTTCGACGCCACGGGCGCGCCGGTCGCCGAGCTGGCCGAGCTGCCGCCGAAGGGCGAGCGGCGGATGAGCGCCAACCCGGTCACCAACGGCGGGCTGGTGCTGCGCGACCTGGCGCTGCCCGACTTCCGCGACTACGCCGTCGACGTGCAGCGGCCCGGCGAGACCGTGGCCGGGGCGACCGGCGCGCTCGGCCCGTGGGTACGCGACGTGATCACCGCCAACCCGCAGACGTTCCGCCTCTTCGGCCCGGACGAGGTCGCCTCGAACCGGCTCGGCGCGGCCTTCGAGGTCACCGACCGGGCCTGGATGGCCGGCACCCTGCCCGGCGACGACCACCTCTCCCCCGACGGGCGGGTGATGGAGGTCCTCTCCGAGCATCTCTGCCAGGGCTGGCTGGAGGGCTACCTGCTCACCGGCCGGCACGGCATCTTCACCAGCTACGAGGCGTTCATCCACATCGTCGACTCGATGCTCAACCAGCACGCCAAGTGGCTGAAGGTGACGCGGGGCATCCCGTGGCGCAAGCCGGTGGCCTCGCTGAACTACCTGCTCTCCAGCCACGTGTGGCGGCAGGACCACAACGGCTTCTCCCACCAGGACCCGGGCTTCATCGACCACGTGATGAACAAGAAGGCCGAGGTCGTGCGGGTCTACCTGCCGCCGGACGCGAACACCCTGCTCTCCACGATGGACCACTGCCTGCGCAGCCGGCACTACATCAACGTGGTGGTGGCCGGCAAGCAGCCGGCGCCGAACTGGTTGTCGATGGACGAGGCGGTCCAGCACTGCCGGCGCGGCATCGGGATCTGGGACTGGGCCAGCACGGACGCCGGCAGCGAGCCCGACGTGGTGCTCGCCTGCGCGGGCGACGTGCCGACGCTGGAGACGCTGGCCGCGGCGGACCTGCTGCACAAGCACCTGCCGGACCTGAAGGTGCGGGTGGTCAACGTGGTCGACCTGATGCGCCTGCAGCCGCCGACGGAGCACCCGCACGGCCTGTCGGACAAGGAGTTCGACACGATCTTCACGCGGGACAAGCAGGTCATCTTCGCGTACCACGGCTATCCGTGGTTGATCCACCGGCTCACCTACCGCCGGACCAACCACGACAACCTGCACGTGCGCGGCTACAAGGAGGAGGGCACCACCACCACGCCGTTCGACATGGTGATGCTCAACGACCTGGACCGCTTCCACCTGGTCATCGACGTGATCGACCGGGTGCCGGGGTTGGCCGCCCGGGCCGCCCACCTGCGCCAGGAGATGGTCGACGCGCGCCAGTCCTGCCGCGACTACACCCGCGAACACGGCGAGGACGACCCCCGGGTCGCGGAGTGGCGCTGGGTTCGCGAGACGGACCCGGCCCTGAGGGGTGAGGCATGAGCGGCGACGAGATCCTGGTCGGCTACGACGGCTCCACGGACGCCTCGGTCGCGCTGGAGTGGGCGCTGGAGGAGGCCGGCCGCAGCGGACGCCCGGTCCGGCTGGCGTACGTCTTCGAGTGGCTCACCGTGGCCGGCTGGGTCGGTCCGGGCGTCGCCCCGGGCATCTGGCCGGACGACACGGCCCGCCGGCAGGTCGAGGACCTGGTACGCACGGCGGCGGCCGACGCGTCCGCCGCGCACCCGGAGCTGACCGTCACCGGTGAGGTGTTCGACGGGCCGCCCGCGCTGGTGCTCCAGGAACGCTCGGCGCAGGCCGGCCTGCTGGTGCTGGGCACCCGCGGGCACGGCGGCTTCGGCGGGCTGCTCGTCGGCTCGACCGCGGTCGCGGTGACCGCTCACGCGCACTGCCCGGTCGTGGTGGTCCGCCGCGAGGCCGCCGCCGGCGGACGGGCCGGGCACGTCGCGGTCGGCGTGGACGGCTCCGAGTGTTCGCTGCTGGCGCTCGGCTTCGCCTTCGAGCAGGCCGCGGCCCGGCGGGTGCCGCTGCACGTGGTGCGGGCCTGGCAGCCGGGGGCCGGCCAGCGCCCGCCGTCGGGTCCCGAGGCGCGCGAGGCGACGGCCGCCGACCGGGCCGAGCTGGACGAGCCGCTCACCCGTTGGGGCGCGACGTTTCCCGACGTGGCGGTCACCGTGGAGGTGGCGGCGGGCAGCCCGGCGTCCCTGCTCGTCGACGCCAGCCGCAACGCGTCCCTGGTCGTGGTCGGCAGCCGGGGCCGGGGCGGCCTGACGGGGATGCTGCTCGGCTCGGTCAGCCAGCAGCTCATCCAGCACGCCCACTGCCCGGTGGCGGTGGTCCGGGAACGGTGAGCGGGAAGGGCATCTCGTCATCCGGTCCCGATGTGCGAGGTGCCCTCCCCCACGCCCACCGTCGGCCGGCTCCGGCAAACCGTCGGCCGGCGCCGGCGAACCCTCGGCTGGCTCCGGCGAACCCTCGGCTGGCTCCGGCGAACCGTCGGAGGGCTCGGGCGAACCGTCGGGGGGCGAAGTGCCCTGTCGTCTCGGGACCTGCGTCCCGTGTGCGGCCGGCGGGCGTGGCACAGGATGGAGCGGCAACCCCGCCCGGGGCACCGCCGGGCTGGGGCACGATGGGGAGAAACGGAAGGGTCGTGACGATGAGCCACGAGACGCCGCCTACGGGCCGCCCGCTGACCACCGCGCTCGCGGAGGCCGCCGCGACGGCCGGGCACGCCCCGTCGGTGCACAACAGCCAACCGTGGCGCTGGCGGGTGCTGCCGGACGCGCTGGAGCTGCGGGTGGTCCGCGACCCTCAGCTCACGGCGACGGACCCGGAGGGCCGGCTGGTGGCGTACAGCTGCGGGGCCGCGCTGCACCACGCGCGGGTGGCGCTGGCCGCGGAGGGCTGGACGGCCGTGGTGGAGCGGATGCCCGACCCCGACGAGGAGGACCTGCTGGCCCGGCTGACCGGGCTGGCCCGCGCGGAGGCCGACCCGGCGGCCATGCGCCTGGTGCAGTGCATGCAGGTGCGGCACACCGACCGGCGCCCGGTCAGCGACGAGCCGGTGCCGACCGCCGACCTCGGGCAGATCGCCTCGGTGGTCGCCGCCGAGGGGTGCCAGCTCCAGTTCCTCGACCGCGACAACGTGATGGAGTTGGCCGCCGTCGCCAGTCACGCCGCGTCGGTCGAGGCGGAGGACCCGCAGCTGCGCGAGGAACTGGAGTACTGGACCAGCCGCGGCGGCACCGGCACCGGCCTGCCCCCGGAGGTGCTGCCCGAGGAGGCGCCGCAGACGACCGTGCCGGCCCGCGACTTCGGCCGCCCGGGCACGCTGCCGGTCGGCCCGGGGCACGACCGGGCGGCCGTGTACGGGCTGCTCTACGGCGACGAGGACGAGCCGGACAGCTGGCTGCGCGCCGGCGAGGCGCTCTCGGCGGCCTGGCTGACCGCCACCCGGCTCGGCATCTCGGTGGTGCCGCTGAGCGGCGTGGTGGAGGTGGCGGGCACCCGGCAGACGCTGCGCGGGCTGCTGGCCGGCCTCGGCTACCCGTACCTCGTCCTGCGGTTGGGGATCGCGGACCCGGCGCACGCCGGCCCGCCGCACACCCCGCGGCTCGCCGTGCAGCAGGTGGTGGACACCTCGGCGGTACGGGGGAACGCGTAGCGCGGGTCGGTCACCCGCGGCCGTGGGGGGATAGCATCGCCCGATGGCCGCCAGCGCACCGAACCCCCGGCAGGAGAACCCTGCGACTCCCTCGCTGGGCCTGAGCCCGCTGTCCCGGGTGCGGCTCGACGAGCTGCTCCAGGAGATGCTGGACCGGGTCGGCGAGGTGGTGACCAGCCGGGAGCGGCTGCGGGCCCTGCTCGACGCGGTGGTCGGCATCGGCACCGACCTGGATCTGCGCAGCACCCTGCAGCGGATCGTGGCGGCGGCCTGCGAGCTGGCCGGCGCCCGCTACGGCGCGCTCGGCGTGATCGGCCACGACCGGATGCTGCACGACTTCATCACCCACGGCATCGACGCGGAGCTGCACGCGAAGATCGGCGACCTGCCCCACGGGCGGGGCGTGCTCGGCCTGCTCATCGACGATCCGCGCCCGCTGCGGATGCCCGACATCACCCAGCACCCGAAGTCCTACGGGTTCCCGGCGCACCACCCGCCGATGCACAGCTTCCTCGGCGTGCCCGTGCGCATCCGCGACCAGGTCTTCGGCAACCTCTACCTGGCCGAGAAGCAGGGCGGCGCGGAGTTCACCGAGGACGACGAGGAGATCGTGGTCGCGCTCGCCGCGGCGGCCGGCGTGGCCATCGAGAACGCCCGCCTCTACGCGCTGGCCCACCGGCGGGAACGCTGGCTCGCCGCCACCGCCGAGATCACCGGCGTACTGCTGGGCGAGGTACGCCGCACCGACGCGCTGGCGCTGGTGGCGCGGCGCGCCCGCGAGGTCGCCGAGGCGGAGGCCGCGCTGGTCCTGCTCTACGACCCGGACGCCGAGGAGTTCACCGTCGAGGTGGTGGACGGCGCCGACGAGCAGGCCGGCGCGCTGATCGGCACGGTGCTGCCCGCAGCCGAAACGAGCTTCGCCGCCGCCGTCGTCGAGGGCCGGCACGACCAGGTGGACGACCTGGCCCACGCCGCGCCCTGGCCGGCGCTGCTGAGCACCGGGCCGGCGGTGATCTCTCCGCTGGCCACCGCCGACACCCTGCACGGCGTGCTGGTGATCGCCCACCGCCCCGACCGGGCACCCGCCGCCAGCGACGACGACATGGCCCTGCTGGGCAGCTTCGCGGGGCAGGCCGCGCTGGCCATGGAGCGGGCCCGCGGGCAGGAGGAACGGGAGCTGCTGGTGGTCCTGGAGGACCGCGAGCGCATCGCCCGGGACCTGCACGACGTGGTCATCCAGCGGCTCTTCGCCACCGGCCTGCAGTTGCAGAGCGCCGCGCCGATGACGACGAAGCCGGAGGTCGCCAAGCGGATCAACGCGGCGGTCGACGACCTCGACGCCACGATCAAGGACATCCGCCGCACCATCTTCGAGCTGCGCACCCCGATGAGCGCGGCACTGCGCACCGAGCTCCGCGAGGCGATCGAGGTGGCCGCCGAGTCGCTCGGCTACCGGCCCGGCCTGGAGCTGACCGGCCCGATCGACAGCGCCGTCCCCGACGCGGTCCGCCCCGACCTCACCGCCGTGCTGCGGGAGGCGCTTTCCAACGCCGTACGGCACGCCCACGCCGACCGCGTGGCGGTGTCGGTGCGCGTCGACGCCGGCCGGGTGACGCTGACCGTCACCGACGACGGGGTGGGCTGCGACCCGGCCGCCGCCCGCGGTGGGCTGGTCAACCTGCGCGAGCGCGCCGAACGCCACGGCGGCGAGTTCGAGGTACGCCCAGCCCACCCCCGCGGCACCGAGCTGCGCTGGTCCGCCCCCCTCCGCGACTGACC
>NZ_JBPQTP010000177.1:0-8182 GCF_051386395.1 Micromonospora sp. URMC 106 | reverse complement strand
CCACACCCCCGCCGACCACTCCCCCGCCCACCACGCCGCCGCCGACGACTCCGCCGCCGGCCGGGGCCTGCTCGGCGACGTACCGGGTCACCGGCCAGTGGGCCGGCGGGTTCCAGGGCGAGGTGCAGGTGACCGCGGGCGGTGGGGCCGTCAGGGGCTGGTCGGTGACCTGGACCTACGCCGACGGCCAGCAGGTCACGTCGGCGTGGAACGCCACCGTGACCACCAGCGGGACGCGGGTCACCGCGCGCAACGCCGCCCACAACGGGGCGCTCGGGGCCGGGGCGAGCACTACGTTCGGCTTCCTCGGCTCGTGGTCCGGCACCAACAGCACACCGACGCTCACCTGCACGACCGTGACCTGATCCGCACCGGAACCCCGGCCGGGGCCGCGTCCCACTCCCTCCGGGCGCGACCCCGGCCGGCCCGCGCCCACGCTCCGGGGGGGGGCGCTCCGGGCGGGGCGCCGGGGCGCGGCCCGGGTCAGACGAGGCAGTTGACGATGTCGGCGATCGAGCGGCGGCGGCCCGTGTAGAACGGGATCTCCTCCCGGACGTGCCGGCGGGCGGCGGAGCCCCGCAGGTCACGCATCAGGTCGACGATGCGGTGCAGCTCGTCGGCCTCGAACGCGAGCATCCACTCGTAGTCGCCGAGGGCGAACGAGGCGACCGTGTTGGCCCGCACGTCGGGGTAGCCGCGGGCCATCTTGCCGTGCTCCGCGAGCAGCTCGCGCCGCTCGGCGTCCGGCAGCAGGTACCACTCGTACGAGCGGACGAACGGGTAGACGCAGAGGTACGGCCGCGCCTCCTCGCCGGCGAGGAACGCCGGGATGTGGCTCTTGTTGAACTCCGCCGGGCGGTGCAGGGCCATCTGGGACCAGACCGGGGTGAGCGCCCGCCCCAGCGTGGTGCGCCGGAACCGCAGGTAGGCGTCCTGGAGGGCGTCGCTGGACGCGGAGTGCCACCAGATCATCAGGTCCGCGTCGGCGCGCAGGCCGGAGACGTCGTACGTGCCGCGGACGACCACGTCCTTGCCGGCCAGTTCCTCGAAGAGGGCCTCGACCTCGCCGGTGACGTTCTCGCGCAGCGACGGGAGCGGGCTGCTGGCCCGGTACACCGACCACATGGTGTAGCGGATGCTGGCATTGAGCTCCCGCAGCCGGGCCGCGTTGGTCTGCTCGGTCATGTCCCCGATCCTCCCAGTGCTGTGATGATCTCTTCGGCCGCCGTCTCGCCGGAGCGGACGCAGACCGGGATGCCGACCCCGTCGTACCCGGCGCCCGCCAGGACGAGCGTCGGGTGGTTCGCCCGCAGCACGGCCCGCGCGGCGGCCACCCGGTCGGCGTGCCCCGGGGTGTACTGCGGCAGCGACCCGCCCCAGCGCTGCACGTGCCCGGCGACCGGGGCGGGCAGCGACACACCGAGCACCGCCGACAGCTCCCGGTGCACCGTGGCGGCCAGGTCCTCGTCGGTGCGCTGCACCTGGCGCTCCTCGCCGTACCGGCCGACGGAGGCGCGGACCAGTGCCAGCCCGTCGGCCCGGCGCAGGTGCCCCCACTTCGTGGTGAAGAAGGTCGACGCCTTGATCAGCAGGCCCTCGGTGCTGGGCACCAGGAAACCGGACAGCTCCGGCAGTCGCGGCTCGGGCAGCGCCAGGGTGATCAGCGCGACGCTGGCGTAGTCCAGCCCGCCGACGTCCGCCGCCGCCTCCGGGGCCCAGCCGGCGAGCAGCCGGGCCGCCGGTCGGGCCGGCACGGCCAGGACCACGGCGTCGACGTCGGCCAGCTCCGGGTCGCGGGTCGGGCCGACGGTCAGCCGCCACCCGGCCCCGGTCGGGGTCAGCTCGCGTACGGCCGCGCCCCGCCGGACGGTTGCCCCGCTGGCCGCCGTCGCGGCCTCGACCAGCGTGCTCAGCCCGCCGGCCAGGGTGCCGAAGACCGGCGCGCCCGGCGCCCGGGGGGCGGCGGCCTGCGCGGCGCGCACCGCGCCCACCAGGGTGTGCTCCACCCGGGCCGCCCGGGCCAGCGCCGGCATCGTGGTCACCAGGGACAGGTCGTCGGCCCGGCCGGCGTACACGCCGCCGAGCATCGGGTCGACCAGCCGGTCGACCACCTCGTCGCCGAACCGGGCCCGGACCAGCGCGCCGACCGGGACGTCGTCGTCCGCGCCGAGCAGCGGCCGGCCCGCGTCGACGTCGGCGTCCGCCGCCGGGCGCGCGACCGCGGCCACCTTCTCCAGGTCCCCGGGTACGCCCACCAGCGTGCCGCCGGGGATCGGGCGCAGCCCGCCGTCCACGACGAGCGCGGCCTGCCCGACGGTGGGGTGCACGATCCGATCGCCCAGGCCGAGCCGGCGGACCAGGGCCACGGCGGCGGACTCGCCCCCGGCCGGGTCGCGCATGAGGAACGACTCGGCGCCGAACTCCACCGCCGAACCAGCCAGCTCGCCGGTGCGCAGCTTGCCGCCGAGCGCGCCGGACTGCTCGTAGACGGTGATCTCGGTGTCGGCGGGTGCGCGGTCGCGCAACCGGACCGCCGCGGCCAGCCCGGCGATGCCGCCGCCGACCACCGCCACCCGCCACGGCGCCCGCATGCCGCTCAGCCCCGGTCGGCCGGCTGGGCGGACAGCTCGTGCACCAGGGCCACCACCCGCGTCAGCACGTCGGGGTCGGTCTCCGGCAGCACGCCGTGCCCCAGGTTGAACACGTGTCCGGGCGCGGCCCGGCCCTGCGCCAGGATCCGCCGCACCTCGCCCTCGACAACCGGCCACGGCGCGAGCAGCACGCACGGGTCGAGGTTGCCCTGCACGGCCTTGTCCGGGCCGATCCGGCGGGTCGCCACGTCCAGCGGCATACGCCAGTCGACGCCGACCACGTCGGCGCCGGCCTCGCCCATCGCCCCGAGCAGCTCGCCGGTGCCCACCCCGAAGTGGATGCGGGGCACGCCCGCGTCGGCCAGCCCGGCGAGCACGGCCGCCGAGTGCGGCTGCACGAAGTTGCGGTAGTCGGCCTCGGAGAGCGCGCCGGCCCAGGAGTCGAAGAGCTGCACCGCGGAGACCCCGGCGGCGATCTGGACCCGCAGGAACGCCAGCGTCACCTCGGCCAGCCGGCCGCAGAGCGCGTGCCAGAGCTCCGGCTGGCCGTACATCATGGCCTTGGTCTTCGCGTGGGTCCGCGACGGGCCGCCCTCGACGAGGTAGCTGGCCAGGGTGAACGGCGCGCCGGCGAAGCCGATCAGCGGGGTGTCGCCCAGCTCGGCGACGAGCATCCGGACCGCCTCGTCCACGTAGGAGACGTCGTCGCGGGTGATGGGCCGGATCCGCTCCACGTCGGGCAGGGTGCGGACCGGCTCGGCGACCACGGGGCCGGTGCCGGGCACGATGTCGAGATCCACCCCGGCGGCGGCGACCGGCACCACGATGTCGCTGAACAGGATCGCGGCGTCGACCCCGTGCCGACGTACCGGCTGGAGGGTGATCTCGGTGACCAGCTCGGGGCGGCGGCAGGACTCCAGCATCGCCACGTTGGCCCGGATCTCGCGGTACTCCGGCAGTGACCGGCCGGCCTGCCGCATGAACCAGACCGGGGTGTGCGGGACGGGCAGGCGCCGGCAGGCCCGGACGAAGGGAGAGTCGGCCGGTCCGCCGGGGCGGGGGTCTTCGTCTCGGGCGTCGTCGCCCGTCGTGGTGGTGGTCATCGCGGCCATCGTGCCACGCGGCGCCTTCGCGACAGCGGGCAGCGCCGCCTTTTGTGACCCCCGTCAGCCCGGCGGCGACGGCGCCCCCGGCGGCCCCGTCCGCCGTGGGCGTGGGGCCGGCGTCACCGGGCCGCGGGACGGCCGGCACCGGCGCGCCGTTTCCGGCGATGGCCGGTCGCCGGGCATAGGCTGCCGGCATGGCCCCCCCGACCGCGCTCCCCGAGACCTTCGCCCGCGCGGTCGCCGGGCTGCGGTCCGCGGCGCCCCGGCCGGAGATCGTGTTGGAGGAGGTCGGCGCGCCGCAGCGCCTGGCCCCGTACGCCTTCGCGCTCTCCGCCGCCGTCGTGCGCGACGGCGACGAGGTGGCCTCCGGGCGGCTGATCCTGCTGCACGACCCGGCGGGGCACGAGGCGTGGCAGGGCACCCTGCGGCTGGTCACCTACGTGACCGCGGAGTTGGAGGTCGACCTGGCCGCCGACCCGCTGCTGCCCGGGGTGGGCTGGACGTGGCTGACCGACGCCCTGGACGCGCAGGACGCCGGTCACCGCGCGATCGGCGGCACGATCACCCAGACCATGTCGACCCGGTTCGGCGACCTGGCCGGGCCGCCCGCGGCCGGCGACATCGAGATCCGCGCCTCCTGGACCCCGGTCGACGACGACCTCGCCCCGCACCTGCTCGCCTGGTGCGCGCTGCTGGCCTCGACCGCCGGGCTGCCCCCGCCCGGGGTGACCGCGCTGCCGGAGCGTCGCCCCGCCGGCGCGGCCTGACCCCGCGACGGGTCACCTCAGAGGTAGCGCTCGGCCTCGTTGCAGATCTTGTCCATGCCCTGGACGGCCCTGTCGTAGGCCGCCTTGTTGCCGTTCGCCGCCGCGGCGAGGGCCGTGGTCAGCTTGTCGAGGCAGTTGGCGATGACCTTCTTCTGCCGGGCCTGCTCGTCCCGGTCGTTGCGGGTGCCGGTGAGGTCCTGCTCGGTGTCGTCCAGCTTGTCCCGCACGGCCTGGAGGTCGGCCTTGAGCTTCTCGATCTCCTTGCCGTTCGCCGCGATGGTGCCGTCCCGCTGGCTGACCTCGCTGGCCATCTTCTTCTCGGTGCGGCCCAGCTCGTTGTTGGTCGACACGAACAGGCCGGTCATGACCCCGCCGAGGACGAAGAGCAGCCCGGCCACCACGGCCAGGACCAGCACCTTCCGGCTACTGCCGGCGCCCGCCGCGGGAGCGCCGAAGGGCGGGGCGGAGCCGGGCGGGGCGGACATCGGCTGCCCGAAGGCCGGCCCCGACGCCGGGGGCACGGACATCGGCTGCCCGAAGGCCGGCGGGACGGAGACCTGGCCGGCGGGAGCCGGCGTGCCGTAGCCGGAGCCGGCCGGCGGCGCCGACTGCGGGTAGCCCGCGGACCCGGCCGGCGGCGCCGACTGCGGGTAGCCGGCGCCGGGCTGGGCGCCGTACTGCTGCGGCGCGGCCTGGTCGGGAGTGTGCTGGCGGGGGGTGCCGTAGGTGGTGCCGTACGGCGCGCCGCCCGACGGCGGCTGACCGGGCGCGGCCGGCGGCTGCGAGGGGTACGGCGGCGGGAAGCCGCCCGGCCCGGTCGGTGGCTGGGACATGTCGTTCTTCCTCCACGTGAGCTGGTCGCGGCGACAGTGGCCGCCGGACCGGGTGGGTACGGTGCGAAAGCTGACCGGGTCAGCAGATCTTGAAGCCGTCGCAGGCGACCTTGATCGGCACGGCGAGGCCGATGCCCTCGGCGTCGCGGGCCTTGGCGGTGGCGATGCCGACCACCTGCTTGCTGCCGTTGATCACCGGACCGCCGGAGTTGCCGGGGTTGATCGGGGCGTCGAACTGGATAACCGGGCCCTCCCCGCCCCCGGCCTGGCGGAAGGCGCTCACCACGCCGGTGGTGACGCTGTCCTCCAGGCCGAGCGGCGCGCCGACGACCACGATCTGCTGCCCGGACTTCACGGCGGCGGGCGCGGCGACCAGGCCGGTGAACTTGCCGGTGGTCCGCAGGTGGGCGACGTCGTTCGCCTCGTCAACCCGGACGATGGTCGCCGGAAAGCGCTGGTCGGTGCGCTCCAGGAAGACCTCCCGCTCACCGGTCTCCCAGAGCGACTCGACCACGTGGTAGTTGGTGAACAGGTTGGTGCCCCCGCCGGCGGCCGGCTTGCCGATCGCGAACGCCGTGCCGGTGGAGTTGCCGGCCCGGACCCGGAACACGCTGGGCAGCACCGCGCTGGCGACGGCCTCCGGGTTGAACGCGGCGCCGGCCTGCTTCTCCAGCGCCTGCGTCCGGTTCTCCAGCCCGTCGAGCCGGGTCCCGTCGCCGGCCTGCGCCGCGTCCAGCCGGCGGTCGGTGTCACCGAGCCGGTCGGAGAGCCGGTGGATCTGGTACGCCTGGACGCCGGTCACCACGGCCAGCAACCCGGCGAGCACGAGCGCGGTGACGGTCAGCCAGCGGCCGCGGGGGGCCGGCGCGCCGGCCTGGACGACGCCGGCCGGGTACGGCTGGGCGGGCCCGCCGACCGGCGGCTGCCCGGGAACCGACGACTGACCGGGCACGGAGGACTGCCCGGGGACGGACGGCTGGCCGGGATTGCCCGGGGACGGCTGCCCGGCGGCAGGGGGCCAACCGGCGCCCGGGGTGGTGCCGGCAGGCGTCGGGCTGCCCTGCGGCGCCGGCGCGGCGCCGTGCCCCCAGCCGGCGGGGGCGGCCGGCGCGGCGCCCCACTGGCCCTGCTGCGGCGGCGGCGACCAGGTGGCGCGCGGCGGCGCGGCGGGAGCCTGCCCCGGGGCGTGCTGCGGGTACGCCGGCGCGGCCGGCTCGATCCGGGGCGGCAGGGGCCCCGGCCGGTGACCCCCGTCGCCCGGCCCCGCCGGGCCCGTGTCCGCCGACCCGTAGCCAGCAGTCATGATCGCCTTGCCCTCCCCGTAGACGCTCCGCAGTGTGCGCAGTGCCCGATGATGCCGCACCGGCGCAAACGGCTCGATGGACCGTACCTGCGTGAAGGGGGTTTGTCTTCCCCGATGTCCGGCTCGCGGAAGGACCCGCCCGGTCGTCCCACCGACACACACCGGACCGGCTGCACGCGCCGGATCGCGTCGCGCACTAGGGTTGTCAGGTGACCGACGAACCACCCCTGCGCCGTCGGGCCGCCGAAAGCCGTACGGGAAACGAAGCACACCGCCCGCCGTCGGCCCGGCCGGAGCCGGAGGACGCGGGGACCGAACCGAACGCCGACGGGCCCGTACCGCTGACCGCGCCACGCGAGGGCACACCCCAGCCGGCGGCCACGCCGGACGAGCTCGCCGAGGTCGTGGCCCGCTTCGCCGCCGGCACCGGCCCGGTCGCGCTCGACGCCGAGCGGGCCTCGGGCTACCGCTACAGCCAGCGGGCCTACCTGGTGCAGCTGCGCCGGGCCGGCTCGGGCACGGCGCTGATCGACCCGCTGCCGCTGCCGGACCTGGGTGCCCTCGACACGGTGATCGGCGAGGCCGAGTGGGTGCTCCACGCCGCCAGCCAGGACCTGCCCTGCCTGGCCGAGCTGGGGCTGCGCCCGCGCCGGCTCTTCGACACCGAACTGGCCGCCCGGCTGGCCGGATTCGAGCGGGTCGGCCTGGCCGCACTGACCGAGCAGCTACTCGGCTACAGCCTGGAGAAGCACCACTCGGCGGCCGACTGGTCGACCCGGCCGCTGCCGGAGTCCTGGCTGACCTACGCCGCGCTGGACGTGGAGATGCTGGTCGACCTGCGCGACGCGCTGGACGAGGAGTTGACCCGGCAGGGCAAGTCCGCCTGGGCCGCCGAGGAATTCGCCGCGCTCGTGCGCACCGGCGCCCGGCCGCCCCGGGTCCGGGCCGAGCCCTGGCGGCGCACCTCGGGCATCCACCGGGTGCGCGGGGCGCGTGCCCAGGCGCGCGTGCGGTCCCTCTGGTACGCCAGGGACCAGATCGCCGCCCGGCGGGACGCCGCCCCGGGGCGGGTGCTGCCGGACTCGGCCATCGTCGCGGCGGCCGAGCTGGACCCGAAGGACGAGAAGACCCTGCTCACCCTGCCCGGCTTCGGCGGGCGCTCGGTGCGGCGGCTGGCTCGCACCTGGCTGGCCGCGCTGGACGACGCCCGGCAACTGCCGGAGGACGCGCTGCCGGTCGCGCCGACCGTCGAGGGTCCCCCGCCGCCGCACCGCTGGGCCGAGCGGGACCCGGTGGCGGCGGCCCGGCTGACCCGGTGCCGGGAGGTGGTGGTCCGCATCGCCGGGACGCACAACCTGCCCCCGGAGAACCTGATCGCCCCCGACTCGGTCCGCCGCCTGGCCTGGGTCCCCCCGGAGGAGGTCACCGAGGAGACCGTGGCGGAGACCCTCCGCGGCCTCAACGCCCGCGAGTGGCAGATCACGCTCCTCCTTCCCGGCCTCACCGAAGCCCTCCAGGACCCACCCCCCGCTCCCTGACCCGCCCCGCCCCGGCCCCCGCGGCGCAGGCCGGGCTGCGGGCC
>NZ_JBPQTP010000176.1:0-8290 GCF_051386395.1 Micromonospora sp. URMC 106 | reverse complement strand
CGCCGCCGAGCAGGCCGAACAGCAGCGGCGGGAGCTGCCCCGCCACGGTCACCGCCGCGATCACCCGGGGATCGCGGGTCAGCGTCGCGGCCAGCAGCGCCAGGGCGGGCGTACGCAGGGCGTCGCCCAGGCGCGAGGAGACGGCGGCGGACCAGAGCAGCCGGTAGTCGCGGCCGAGCGGGGGTGCGGTCATGGCGGCGAGCCTCGGGGCTCGACCGGGTCGAGGGTCAAGTTGCCCGGAAAGGGGACCGCGCGTGTCGGTGATCATCGGTACGGTGGGCGCCGGCATCTGACCGGGGAGCAATCCAACGTGGACCACACCTTCCAGGTCGACCTCCGTGGCGTGGTCGACCTGCTCAGTCACCATCTCTACGGCAGCCCGCGGGTCTACGTCCGCGAGCTCCTGCAGAACGCCGTCGACGCGATCACCGCGCGCCGGGCGGCCGACCCCGACGCGCCCGCGCTGGTGCGCGTCGAGCCCCCGGAGCTGACCGGCGACGGCACCCTGCGGGTGCACGACACCGGCATCGGCCTGACCGAGGCGCAGGTGCACGAGCTGCTGGCCACCATCGGCCGCAGCTCCAAGCGCGACGAGCTGGGCTTCTCCCGGCACGAGTTCCTCGGCCAGTTCGGCATCGGCCTGCTCTCCTGCTTCCTGGTGGCCGACGAGATCCGGGTGGTCACCCGGCACGGCGACCACCCGACGGTGCACTGGATTGGCCACTCCGACGGCCGGTACGCGGTCGAGCTGGCCGCGCCCGGCGCCGGGCGGGCCGAGCCGGGCACCACGGTGACGCTGGTGCCGCGCCGCGACGCCGACCAGTGGTTCGCCACCCCGACCGTGGTCGACCTGGCCCGGCTCTACGGCTCGTTGCTGCCGGTCACCGTCCGGGTCGGCGACGTGGTGACCACCGCCGGCCCGCCGCCCTGGCCGACGACCCCGGGCGCGCCGGTCGACCGGGCCGCGCTGGTCCGCTACGCGCGGGAGACGCTCGGCTTCGACCCCTTCGACGTGCTGCCGCTGTCGGTGCCGGAGGCCGGCCTGACCGGGGCCGCCTTCATCCTGCCGAACGCGGTGAACCCGGCGGCCCGGGCCGGCCACCGGGTTTACCTCAAGCGGATGCTGCTCACCGAGCACGCCGACGGGCTGTTGCCGGACTGGGCCTTCTTCGCGCACTGCGTGGTGGACGCCAGCGAGCTGCGGCCGACCGCCAGCCGGGAGGCGCTGTACGAGGACAGCCTGCTCGCCGCCACCCGGGAGGCCCTCGGCGACCAGGTGCGCGGGTGGCTGGTCCGGCTCGCCAAGCACGACCCGCGGCGGCTCGCCGAGTTCCTCCAGGTGCACCACCTCGGGGTGAAGGCGCTCGCCCTGCACGACGACGAGATGCTGCGCCTGGTCGACCAGTGGTGGCCGATGGACACCAACGTGGGCACGCTCACCCTGGCCGAGTTCCGGCAGCGGCACGGGGTGGTCCGCTACGCGGCCAGCCTGGACGAGTTCCGCCAGCTCGCCGCCGTCGCCGCCGCGCAGGACCTGGCGGTGGTGAACGGCGGTTACACCTACGACACGGAGCTGATCGAGCGGCTGCCGGCGGTGGACCGCTCGGTGCTGATCGAGCGGCTGGAGCCCAGCGACCTGACCACCCGCTTCGAGAGCCTCGACCCGCAGGTCGAGCTGGCCCTGCGGCCGTTCCTCACCGGTGCGCAGCGGGCCCTGGAGCGGCTCGGCTGCGAGGTGGTGGTCCGGGCGTACGACCCCGTCTCGCTACCGGCGCTCTACCTGGTCAGCCGGTCGGCGGCGTTCAACGACCAGCTCGCGGCGAGCCGGGACCGGGCCGACGAGCTGTGGGGCGGGGTGCTGGACGCGCTGGCCGCCTCCGCCCCGCCGGACCGCCCGCAGCTGGTGCTCAACCACCGCAACCCCCTGGTCCGCCGGGTCACCACGCTGACCGACCCGGAGCTGGCCGGGCTGGCCGTCGAGGCGCTCTACGGGCAGGCGCTGCTGCTCGGGCACCATCCGATCCGCGCGGCCGACGCCGCGCTGCTGAACAGTTCCTTCCTCGGCCTGCTCGGCCGGGCCGTGCCGGGACAGGAGTGAGCGATGAGCAGGGAAGACGAGGACCTGTGGCGGGTGCTCCGCGAGGTCGACAACATGCCGTACGGCGCCGGGCAGATCGCCGCCACGGAGCAGTTGCTGCGCCGGGTGGACGCCGCTGACGACCGGGAGCTCGCCTTCGTCGCCCGCATGCAGGCCACCACCGCGTACGTCTACGGCGGCGAGCCGGCCAAGTCCTTCGTCACCTTCTCCTGGTGCCTGGCCGAGTTCGACCGCGACCCGCAGCCCTACCACGAGCGCTACGCCCACCAGCTGCTCTGGCACTTCAAGTACATGGTCACCGGCCTGCTGCGGTTCCCCGAGATCCCGCTGGACCGCGCCAACGCGGTGCTCGACGACATGGAGCGCCGCTACCGCGAGGGCGGCCACAGCCTCCAGGCCGTCCACAAGCACCGGTTCCAGGTGGCGGACCACCTGGGCGACGCCGACGCCGCCGCGCACTGGTACCGGCTCTGGCAGACCACCCCCCGCGACCAGCTCTCCGACTGCGCCGGCTGCGATCCCACCACCCAGGTGCAGTACCTCGCGGACGCCGGCCGGCACGCCGAGGCGGTCGCGTTGGCCGAGCCGGTCCTCGCCGGCCGGCTCAGCTGCACCGAGCAGCCGCAGGCCATCCTCACCGCGCTGCTGCTGCCCTACCTGCACACGGGCCGCCCGGAGCAGGCGCGCGACGCCCACCGGGAGGCCTACCGCCGGCTGCGGGGCAACCTGTCGGACCTGTGGGACATCGGCAACCACGTCGAGTTCTGCACGCTGACCGGCAACGACGCCCGCGCGGTGGAGATCGTCGAGCGCCATCTCGACTGGCTCGACCGGGCGCCCTCGCCGGCCGCCGCCATGCACTTCGCCGCGACCGGCGCCGCCGCGCTGCGCCGGGCCGGCGAGCTGACCGTCTACCGGCGGGCGGCCGGCGACCGGCCGGCCGGCGAGATCGCGGCGTCGGCGCTCGCCGCCGAGCTGACCGCGACGGCGACCGCGCTGGCCGCCCGGTTCGACGCCCGCAACGGCACCTCGTACCAGTCGGAGTGGATCGCCCGGCGGCTCGCGGCCGAGCCGACCGGCGAGCACCTGCCGCTCTCGGCCAGCCTGCGTCGTCGCCCCGTCCGGGGAAGCGCCGGCCCGGCCGCCGCCGACCGCGCCCCGACGCCGGGCACCGCCGCCACCGTGCCGGTGCCGGCCGACGCCGACGCCGACGCGCTGCTCGACTTCGCCGAGGAGCGGCTGCGCCGCCACGACCGCGCGGCGTTCCGGGCCGCGTTGGCCGCCTGGGACGACCGGTTCGGCGCCGGAGACCTCCCGGCGCCGACGGCGGCCCACCGCTTGGAGCTGCGCGCCGCCGAGCTGGGCGACGGGGAGGACGTGCCGGCCACGGTCGCGGCCCACCGGGCGGCGCTCGCCGCGTACCGGGAGCTGGGCGACGAGGTCCGGGCGCAGATCGTCGCCGGGCGGCTCGGCGTGCTGCTGGCCATGGCCGACGAGAGCGCGGACGAGGGGCTGGACCTGGTTCGGGCGTCCGCCGACGTACTCGACCGGCGGGGCGACGACCGGCAGCGGGCCGCCGGGCTGGACCGGGTCGCGCTGGCGCTGATGCACCGGGAACGCTGGTCGGAGGCGGTCGACGTCCTCGACCGGGTGCCGGCCGACGCCGGCGGCGACCCCTGGCTGGCCGCCCGGATCGCGCTGCACCGGGCCCACCTGCTCGAACAGCTCGACCGGGTGGCCGACGCCCACGAGGCCGCCGCCCGCGCCCGTGACCTCGGCCGGGACCTCGGTCTCGGCGACGTCACCACGGCCGCCTGCCTCACGTACGCCCGGACGGCCGACGACCCGGCCGAGGCGGTCGCCGCCTGCGACGAGGCGTTGCGGGTGGCGCCGGCCGAGGCGTGGTTGCCGGTGCGGGTCGCCCGGGCAAGGGCGCTGATGGCTGCCGGCCGGGCCGCCGACGCGGTGGACGACTTCGCGGAGGCGGTGACGCTCTGCGTCGAGCGGGGTGCCGAGGGGGACGCCTTCCTGCGCTGGGAGCTGGCGAACGCGTACCGGGTCGCGGGTCGGCTGGGCGAGGCGGCCGAGGTCGCGGAGGAGGCGGTGCTCGGGCTCGACCGGCTCGGCGCGCAGGCCGAGGCGGACCGGTGCCGGCATCTGCTGGCGGGCGTCTACGAGGGGCTGGGCGAGATCGACCCGGCGCTCGCCCTGCTGGAGCAGCTCGCCGTCAACCTGGACGGCCCGGACAACCTCCCGCACCGGGCGCAGGTGCTGGAGGAGGCCGGCGGGATCCTCTACGACGCCGACCGGGACGCGCTGGCGGCGGTCCGGTTCGCGGCGGCGGCGACCGCGTACCGGCAGGCCGACCTGCCGGTCGACGAGTTCCGGGCCCGCCGCCGGGAGGCCTACGCGCAGCTCTGGTCCGGTGACGAGGCGGCGGCCCTGCGCACCGTCGAGGTGCTGGACAAGCTGGCGGCGGGGCTGGCCGGGCAGCCGGACGAGCCGCCGCCGGTCACGTACGAGCTGGCCCTGGCGGCCGAGGCCGGGGCCCGGGTGCTGATCGCCCACGGCCGGGAGGCCGAGGCGTACGACCGGCTGGCCGGGGTGCCCGCCCGGCTCCGGTCGATCGAGGCGTTCGGCGAGGCCGCGCAGGTGGAGGTCCTCACCGGCGAGCTGCTGCTGCGGCTGGACCGGCCGGCCGCGGCGGAGCCGCTGCTGCGGGAGGTGCTCGGCGGGCTGCCCGCCGGTTCCCGCCCGGTGCAGCAGGCCGCCTGGCTGCTGGCTCGGGCGTTGGACCTGCTGGACCGCCCGGCCGAGGCCGCCGCCCTGCGGGACGAGTACGGCCTGGATCACGAGCACTGAGGGCGCGCCGTCCGGGCCGGGTTCCCGGCACCCGGCCCGGACGGAGGCGACCGGTGGGTAACCAAGCCTCCACGTCGTCACATACTCGGTCTACGCTTGCCCGGTGACGGTGGAGCAGCAGGCACGGGGCAGGGCGAGCGGCGCCGCGGGGTCGGGCCGGCGTCGGTCCCGCAAGGACGAGATCCTGGAGATCGCGGTCGGCCTCTTCGCCTCCCGGGGCTACCACGGCGTCTCGATGGACGACATCGGTGCGGCCGCCGGGGTCACCGGGCCGGCGCTCTACCACCACTTCGCCGGCAAGGAGGCCATGCTGGTCGCCGCGCTGATCCCGGTCAGCGAGGAGTTGCTCGCCGGTGGCCAGGAGCGCTCGGCCGGCCACCCCGACGACCCGCGCGGCGCGCTGGAGTCGCTGATCGACTTCCACGTCGACTTCGCGCTGGCCAACCCGGCGGTGATCGCCCTGCACCTGCACGAGCTGGACCGTCTCCCCGACGAGCCCCGGCGCCGGATCCGTCGGCTCCAGCGGCTCTACGTCGAGCAGTGGGTGACCGTGCTGACCGCGCTGCACCCGGACATGCCCGACGGCGAGGCGCGGGTGCTGGCCCACGCCGCGTTCGGCCTGATGAACTCGACGCCGTTCCTCGGCGGCGAGGTGGACCGGCGCCGCCGGGCCGAGCTGCTGCGCGGTGCCACCCTGGCCGCCCTCCTGGCCCACCCCAACCCCTGATCCGCGAGACGGGTGGGCGACTCGTCAGTAACCGGGCGCTCGTGGTTCCCTAGCACCCGTCCAGACCCCCGGACGCTGGGAGGAAACATGATCGAGTCGCTGCTGGTCGCCAACCGGGGCGAGATCGCCCGCCGGATCATCCGCACCGCGAGGCGGCTCGGCGTCCGCGCGATCGCGGTGCACTCCGAGGCCGACGCCGGCCTGCCGTTCGTGACCGAGGCCGACGAGGCGGTGTGCGTGGGCCCGGCGAACCCGGCCCAGAGCTACCGCAACGTCGAGGCCATCCTCGCCGCCGCCAAGTCGACCGGCGCGCAGGCCGTCCACCCCGGTTACGGCTTCCTGTCGGAGAACGCCGACTTCGCCCGTACCGTCGAGTCCAGCGGGCTGATCTGGGTCGGGCCCGGCGCGGACGCGATCAGCGCGATGGGCGACAAGATCAACGCTCGGAACCTGATGGCGGCGGCCGGGGTGCCGGTCGCCCCCGGCACCACCGACCCGGCGGCCGACCTGGACGCGGCCGTCGCCGCGGCGGCGGAGATCGGCTACCCGGTGATGGTCAAGGCCGCGGCCGGGGGCGGCGGCATGGGCATGGGCGTGGCGAACGACGAGGCCGCCCTGCGCACGGAGTACGACAAGGTGCGCGCCTTCGCCGAGCGGATGTTCGGCGACGGCTCGGTGCTCATCGAGCGTTACTTCCCCCGGGTGCGCCACGTCGAGGTGCAGATCCTCGGCCTGGCCGACGGCCGGGTGGTGGCCCTCGGTGAGCGGGAGTGCTCGGTGCAGCGGCGCAACCAGAAGCTGGTCGAGGAGTCGCCCTCCCCGGCGGTCTCCCCGGAGCTGCGCGAGCGCTTCCTGGCCGCCGCCGTGCGGGCCGGCGAGGCGGTGAACTACCGCAACGCGGGCACGGTGGAGTGCCTGCTGGTCCCGCGGCAGCGGGACGCCGAGGGTGACGGCTCCGCCGCCGAGGAGTTCTTCTTCCTGGAGATGAACACGCGGCTCCAGGTCGAGCACCCGGTGACCGAGCTGGTCTACGGCGTCGACCTGGTCGAGGAGCAGCTGCGGGTGGCCTCCGGCCTGGCGCCGACCTTCGACCCGGACGCGCTCGCACCACGCGGGCACGCCATCGAGCTGCGGATCAACGCCGAGGACCCGAAGCGCTTCCTGCCCGGCCCGGGCGCGATCACCGCCTGGACGGCGCCGACCGGCGAGGGGGTCCGCGTCGACTCGGGCTACGTCGCCGGCAACACGGTCACCCCGTTCTACGACAGCCTGATGGCGAAGCTGATCGTCAGCGGCGCCACCCGCGCCGAGGCGATCGAGCGGGCCCGCGCCGCGGTGGCCGGCTTCGAGCTGACCGGCCCGAAGTGCAACCTTCCGTTCTTCGCGGAGCTGCTGGAGAACGAGGAGTTCCTCTCCGGCGACTACGACACCGGCATCGTCTCCCGCATGCGCTGACCCTATGCCGTGCTGATCAGGGTTGGCGGTGCGCGCGGGCCCGGCACCGCCAACCCCCTGGTCAGCGTGGTTCGGTCCCGGACCGGCCGGGTGATGCGTCTTCCGGCGTCGCCGCCGGCGGTGGGTCGACGGTCGGCGGTGGCTCCCGGCGCGTGCGGTGCGCCACCTCGCGGGGGGCGGTGTGCGGGTGGGAGGCTGGGAGGACCCAGCACGTAAGACCGTCACAGTGAGGTGACCCCTTATGGCGGAACTGCCAGACTTCGTGTCGATCCGGGAGGTCGGGCCGCGCGACGGGCTCCAGAACGAGGACCCGATCCCGACCGACGCCAAGGTGCGGCTGCTCGACGCCCTCTCCGGCACCGGGGTGAAGCGGATCGAGGCCGTCTCGTTCGTGCATCCGAAGGCGATCCCGCAGATGGCCGACGCCGACGAGGTGTGGCAGCGGGCGGCGAAGGCCGAGAGCGTGCGCTACTCGGCGCTGGTGCCGAACACCCGGGGCGCGCAGCGCGCCCTCGCCGCCGGGTTCACCGAGATCGAGGTGGTGGTCTCGGCCAGCGACACGCACAACCGGCGCAACGTCAACCGCTCCACCGACGAGTCGCTGGACGACATCGCCGAGCTGATCGACCTGCTGCACGGCGCCGGCGCGCAGGCCGAGGTGATCATCGCGACCAGCTTCGGCTGCCCGTACGAGGGGGACACCGACCCGGCCCGGGTGGCCGCCATCGTCGACCGGGTGGTCCGCGACGGCGCCGACCGGGTGGCCTTCGGCGACACGACCGGCATGGGTACGCCCCGGCGGGTCCGGGAGCTGCTGACCGCCGTACGCGACCGGAACGCCCACGTCCCGGTGCTGCTGCACTTCCACAACACCCGGGGCACGGCGCTGGCGAACATGCTCACCGCGCTGGAGTTGGGCGTCACGGAGTTCGACGCCAGCGTCGGTGGCCTCGGCGGCTGCCCGTACGCGCCGGGGGCCAGCGGGAACCTGGCCACCGAGGAGGCGGTGCACATGCTGCACGACATGGGCATCGACACCGGCATCGACCTGGCGGCCCTGATCGAGGTGGCCGAGTTGGCCGAGCGCCTGGTCGGCCGCCAGCTCCCCTCCGGCGTCCTCCGCGCCGGCCCCCGCACCCGCCTCACCG
>NZ_JBPQTP010000175.1:0-8315 GCF_051386395.1 Micromonospora sp. URMC 106 | reverse complement strand
CGCTACGTGGTTGCAGCGGATCGGCGTGCTGGTCACGATCCGGGGTCGCTCCGGCGGGGTGGCCTTCGCCGAGGGCGAGCAGCACGGGGCCGGTCTGAGGAGAAGGCTCGCTTCGGGGCGCTCCCGGACCTCACCGCCCGCCCGTGCTCGGCGTCGGCGTCCGCGGCCGGCCCGACGAGATCCACGGTTGGCCCTACGCCGTTCGCGGTCGGCCCTACGCCGTCCGCGGCCGGCCCTACGCCGTCCGCGGCCG
The DNA here is from genome assembly GCF_051386395.1 of Micromonospora sp. URMC 106. Lineage (NCBI taxonomy): Bacteria > Bacillati > Actinomycetota > Actinomycetes > Micromonosporales > Micromonosporaceae > Micromonospora > Micromonospora sp. URMC 106. Next base: position 8,062 of record NZ_JBPQTP010000175.1, on the reverse strand, counting down.
GTCCTACGCCGTCCGCGGCCGACCCGACGTCGGACGCGGCGGGACCCCGCGCCGGGCGGCACGGGGTCCCGGTGGCGCCGTCCGGGTCAGGCGACGGTGATCGAGCCGTCGCCGGCGCGGACGCAGGAGACCGCGCGGGCGCTGGTGGCGGCGGCCCCGCTCAGGCACTGCCCGAGCACCTGGTGGCCGGCGGCGTTCGGGTGCCAGGACTCCTGGCAGGTCTGGAAGTAGGACACGCAGGTGTTCGCGATCCGCTGGATGGCGATCTTGTCCTTGCCCTCGAGGCTGGTGACGAAGGTGCCGTTCGGCGGGCTGTCCTGCAGCCGGATCGGGGTGGCCAGCGCCCCGGCCGGGCTGGCCGCCGACTCGCAGAGCCGGGCGCCGTCGAAGGCCCGCTGCACGTTGAGGTAGACCAGGTCCGCGCCGGGGAACTCGGCGGCCATGCTGTCCCGGGCGGACTTGACCAGGGTGCCCAGGCCCTGCGAGAAGCGGTGCCCCGGCAGCAGGCTGGCCCGGTGGATCGGGCAGCCGGCCGCGTACCGCTCGGCGCCCAGCGCCCGGAACTTGTCCCGCGTGTCGTCCCGACTGTCCTCGCTGTGGAACGTCGCTTCGAGGTCGAACGGCAGCGGGTTGGTGTAGTCCTGGAAGACGATCCGGTGCTGGCCGTCGGCATCTATCTCGCGCAGCGTGGTGAGCAGCTGGCGTACGGCCGCCGTCGTCTCCGCGGTCGCGGCACTCCACTGGGCGGCGGTGGCCAGGTCGGCGTCGGTGCAGGGTTTCTGCTCCACCGGCCCGCCCAGGTACGCCCAGAACTCCCACCAGCCGGTCCAGGCGTCGGCGATGAAGCGGTTGGCGCACTTCTCGGCGACGTCGCCGAAGGTGAACGAGCTGTTGTTCGAGCCGAGGCCGAGCAGCACCAGGTCGATGTCGTGGGTCCGGCCGACCGCGCGGAGCTGGTCGAGCTGGGCGGCGACCTGCCGGCCGCTGCTCCGGGCCGCGGAGGCGGTGGCGATGTCGTGCGGCTGGCCGCCGGAGCACGCGAGGTTGAACCGGTCCTGGATGCCCGGCAGGTTCGCCCGGTGCAGCGAGGCGTTCGCCGAGCGGTGGCAGAAGAACGCGTTGCTGTTGGGTGCGGTCCAGCCCGGGAAGCCCTGCGCCGCCCCGGTGATGTCGACGACCGGCGTGTACGCCCCGGCGCCCTCGCCGCTGATGAAGCTGTCGCCGAGCGCCACCGCGGCGGTGGGTGGCGCGGCCGCGGCCGGGGCGGGCAGCCCGACGGCGGTCGACAGGGCGGTGGTGGCGACGGCGAGCGCCGCCGCGAGAGCGGTACGACGGAACCTGGACATGACGTCCTCCATCTGTCCATCGAAACGTGAAAGATCCTCCGAGGCCGCGATCACATCACCGGCGCACGATGGACGTCAATGGACTGTCGCGAAAACTTTCGATGGAGGAAACGTCCGACGGGGGGTCGGCACGGCCGTCTCGGCCCATCCCTGACGGAGCGTCGACCATCCGGTGGCGGCGGGGCGGTCGTGAGGGCCTATGTCGCGCTTGTGCTCAGGTGTCGCTGACCCTGACCACCCCGGCGTACGGCACGAACACCCGCTACGTCGCGGCCGTCGACAGCGTCGGGAACGTCGGAGACGGCTCCGTTGTTGTCCAGGTGGACCCGCCCGCGGCCGGCTGACCCGCGAACCGGTCACGGCGCCGACAGACGCCGGATCCGGACAGACCTCGCGACACCGCCGCAGGGGCCCGCACCGCGACGTGGTGCGGGCCTCGCTGCGGGGCGCCGTCGTCCTGTCGCATCTCCCGGTTAGGCTCGCTCCGGCGCACCGGCGGACCGACGATGTCGGACGCGGCACCACACCGCCGAGACCTGGGAGTACGACCAGTTGACCGCAGAGCCTGAGACCCTGTACGGGGCCGACGACCTCACGCACCTCGAGGGGCTGGACGCCGTCCGCAAGCGGCCCGGCATGTACATCGGCTCCACCGACAGCCGTGGCGTGGGTCACCTCGTCAACGAGATCCTCGACAACTCGACCGACGAGGGCGTCGCCGGCCACGCCACGAAGGTCGAGGTGACGCTGCACGCCGACGGCTCGGTCCAGGTCGACGACGACGGGCGGGGCATCCCCACCGACGTGCACGCCAAGTCGGGCATCTCCGGCGTCGAGCTGGTGCTGACCCGGCTGCACGCCGGCGGCAAGTTCGGCGGCTCCGGCTACAAGACCTCCGGCGGCCTGCACGGCGTGGGCGCCTCGGCGGTCAACGCCCTGTCCCGCCGGTTCGACGTCACCGTCCGCCGGGGCGGCAAGATCCACGCGATGTCGTTCCGGCACGGCGTGCCGGGGATCTTCGACGGCGACGGCCCCGAGGCGGCCTTCACCCCGGGCCCCGGGCTCCAGATCGTCGGCGCGATGAAGCGCGGCCAGCGCACCGGCACCTCGATCCGCTGGTGGCACGACGCGCGCTACTTCGAGACCGGTGCCGCGCTGGACGCCGACGCCGTGCGGATGAAGCTGCGCAACACGGCGTTCCTGGTCCCCGGCGTGAGCTACACGCTGCGCGACCACACCGGCGAGGAGCCGACCGAGGAGAAGTTCCACTACCCCAACGGGCTGACCGACATGGTGGAGTTCCTCGCCCCGGCCGGCGACCGGCCCGTCTCCGGCATGCTGCTGGTCACCGGCGAGGGCACCTACCGGGAGAACGCCGCCGACGCCAACGGGGTCATGCAGTCCAACGTGCAGCGTCGGGCCGAGGTCGAGGTGGCCTTCCGCTGGGGCACGGGCTACGAACGCACCGTCGAGTGCTTCACCAACACCATCCGCAACGCGCACGGCGGCACGCACCGAAAGGGCTTCGAGCGGGCTCTGGCCCGCACCCTCGCCGACGCCGTCCGCAACACCCGCGGCCTGCTCAAGGCCAAGGAGGACCCGCCCACCCTGGACGACGTGCTGGAGGGCATGACCGCGGTCGTGCACGTCCGGATCCCGGAGCCGCAGTTCACCTCGCAGACCAAGGACGAGCTCTCCACCGCCGGCATCACCAAGGTCATCCAGTCGCTGGTCGAGCAGCACCTGAAGTCCTGGCTGGAGGACCGGCGGACCAAGGCCGAGGCGCGCACGGTCCTGCAGAAGATCGTCGACGCGGCCCGGGTGCGGCTGACCCAGAAGCAGCAGAAGGACGCCGCCCGGCGCAAGACCGCACTGGAGGGCGCGTCGATGCCGGCCAAGCTGGTCGACTGCCGCGCGGCGGGCATCGAGCGTAGCGAGTTGTTCATCGTGGAGGGTGACAGCGCCCTCGGCACAGGCCGGCTTGCCCGCTCTGCCGAATATCAGGCGCTTCTTCCGATTCGGGGCAAGATCCTCAACGTCCAGAAGGCCAACCTCCAGCAGGTGCTGGACAACGCCGAGTGCGCGGCGATCGTGCAGGTGCTCGGGGCCGGCTCCGGTCGCACCTTCGACCTGTCGGCCATGCGCTACGGCCGAGTGTTGATCATGGCGGACGCCGACGTGGACGGCGCCCACATCCGCACCCTGCTGATCACGCTCTTCGCCCGCTACATGCGACCGCTGATCGAGGCCGGCCGGCTCTACGCCGCGATGCCGCCCCTGCACAAGATCACCACCAGGGGGCGTAACCCGCAGACGATCTACACCTACACCCAGGCCGAGATGGAGGCGACGGTCCGCAAGCTGGAGAAGGCCGGCAAGCAGATCGTCACCCCGATCCCGCGGTTCAAGGGCCTCGGCGAGATGGACGCCGACGAGCTGTGGGAGACCACGATGAACCCGGCCACCCGGGCGGTCCGCCGGATCACCCTCGACGACGTCGACGCCGCCGAGCGGATCCTCGAACTGCTGATGGGCGAGAAGGTGGAGCCGCGCCGCAACTGGCTGATCGACTCCGCAGACCGGGTCGACCGCGAGGCGATCGACGCATGACCAGGCCCGCCACCACCCGCCCGGAAGAGAGCTGAACGATGGCACGCCGCAAGGACGACCGCGCCAAGGTGGACTTCTCCGCCTTCGACCAGGCCGGCGCGCGGGTCTTCGACAACCCGCTGGTCACCGAGGTCTCCGACTCCTACCTGGAGTACGCCTTCTCGGTCATCCACTCCCGGGCCCTGCCCGACGCCCGCGACGGCCTCAAGCCGGTGCACCGGCGCATCCTCTGGTCGATGTACGAGCAGGGGCACCGCCCCGACCGCGGGCACGTGAAGTCGGCCCGCATCGTCGGGGACGTGATGGGTAAGTACCATCCGCACGGCGACACGGCGATCTACGACGCGATGGTCCGGCTGGCCCAGGACTTCTCGTTGAACGCGCCCCTCATCGACGGGCACGGCAACTTCGGCAGCCCGGACGACGGGCCGGCGGCGGCGCGCTACACCGAGGCCCGGATGTCCCGCGAGGCGATGCTGCTCGTCGGGGAGTTGGGCGAGGACACCGTCGACGTCGAGCCCAACTACGACGGCTCGCTCACCCAGCCCACCGTGCTGCCGGCGGCCTTCCCCAACCTGCTGGTCAACGGCGCGTCCGGGATCGCGGTCGGGATGGCGACCAACATGATCCCGCACAACCTCGGCGAGGTGGTCCAGGCCGCCCGCTGGCTGATCAACCACCCGGACGCCACGCTCGACAAGCTGATGGAGTTCGTCCCCGGCCCCGACCTGCCCACCGGCGGCCTGCTGCTCGGCCTCGACGAGGTGCGCCGGGCCTACGAGACCGGGCGCGGCGTGGTGCGGATGCGGGGAAAGGTCGAGATCGGCCCGGTGGAGGGCAGCCGGGGCCGGCAGGCGATCACCGTCGTCGAGCTGCCCTACGGCGTCGGCGCGGAGAAGGTCATCGCCGCCATCACCAACGAGGTCAACAAGACCAAGCGGCTCACCGGCATCGCCGACGTCAAGGACCTCACCGACCGGGAGAGCGGCACCCGCCTGGTCATCGAGTGCAAGGTCGGGGTCAACCCGCAGGCCCTGCTCGCCGACCTCTACCGGCTCACCCCGCTGGAGCAGTCGTTCGGCGTCAACAACCTGGTGCTGGTCGACGGGCAGCCGCAGACCCTCGGGCTGAAGGCGCTGCTGGAGGTCTTCCTGGCCCACCGCTACGAGGTGGTGACCCGGCGCAGCTCCTACCGCCGCCGCAAGCGCGAGGAGCGGCTGCACCTGGTCGACGGCCTGCTGATCGCCCTGCTCGACATCGACAAGGTCGTCAAGCTGATCCGGGCCAGCGAGGACGCCCAGGCCGCCAAGGACGGCCTGATGCAGAAGTTCAAGCTCTCCGAGATCCAGGCCACCTACATCCTGGACACCCCGCTGCGCCGGCTGACCAAGTACGACCGGATCGAGCTGGAGGCCGAGCAGGAGAAGCTGCGCGGGGAGATCGCCGAGCTGTCCAAGATTCTCGACGACGACAAGGTGCTCAAGAAGGTCGTCTCCGACGAGCTGTCGGCCGTGGTGAAGCAGTTCGGCGCGCCGCGGCGTACCACCCTGGTCGACGGCGACCTGAAGGAGGTGCTGGCGGCCTCCGCGCCGGCCGGCCCGCTGGAGGTCGCCGACGACCCGTGCCAGGTGATCCTCTCCGCGACCGGGCTGGTGGCCCGGACCGCGGCGGAGTCGGAGGAGGCGTCCGAGGGGCGCCGACGGCACGGCCGGGTCAAGCACGACGCCGTACGCGCCGTCGTGCACTCCACCGCCCGGGGCCGGGTGCTGCTGGTGACCAGCGCCGGCCGCGCGTTCAAGGTCGACGTGCTGCCGTTGCCGGTGCTGCCGGAGCAGGCCGGGACGGTGTCGCTGCGCGGCGGGATGGCCGCCGCCGAGCTGGTGCCGCTGGAGCCGGGCGAGACCGTCGTCGGGTTGGCGCCGCTCGGGTCGATGGCCGAGGGCTCGCCCGGGCTGGCCCTGGGCACCCGGCAGGGCGTGGTCAAGGTCTGCGCGCCGGAGTGGCCCGTCCGCTCCGACGAGTTCGAGGTGATCGGCCTGCGCGAGGGCGACGAGGTGGTGGGGGCCACCTGGCTCACCGACGGCGCCGAGACGCTCACCTTCGTCACCTCGGAGGCGTCGCTGCTGCGCTTCCCCGCCGGGCTGGTGCGCCCGCAGGGCCTCAAGGGCGGTGGCATGGCGGGCATCAACCTGCCGGCGGGCGCGCGGGTGGTGTTCTTCGGCGCGGTCCGCACCGACGACCCGGCGCACGGCGAGCCGATGGTGGTCACCTCCACGGGCGCCACCGTGAAGGTGACGCCGTTCAAGGCGTACCCGGCGAAGGGGCGGGCGACCGGCGGGGTGCGTGCCCACCGCTTCCTCAAGGGTGAGACCGACGTGGTCGTGGCCTGGGTCGGGCCGCGGCCGGTGGGCGCCACCGCCACCGGTGAGCCGGTGGAGCTGCCGGCGGCCGACCCACGTCGCGACGGCTCCGGCTTCGCCGTCATGCTCGGCCCGACCGTCGTCGGCCACCAGGTCGAGCGCGACTGACCCGTCCTCGGCAAAAGGGCCGGCTGCTCGCGCAGCCGGCCCTCATCCCTGCTCTCCGGGCCACTTCGTCGACCACGGGGTTGCCGGTCGCCGGGCATCGCGCGCCGCCAACCCCATGACCAACGTCGGCCGGGTGAATGGGTCAGAGTTCGGGCTCGGGGGCCTGACGGGTCTCGGGGGTGGTGCCGCGCAGGCGGGCCACCAGGCGCATGCCGTGGTAGATGACCAGAGCGGCGGCGGTGCCCAGGGCGATGCCGTTGAAGGACAGGTCGCCGGCGGTCAGGGTGTAGTTGGCCGCGCCGACGATCAGCGCGACCGCCGCCGTCATCAGGTTCACCGGGTCGTGGAAGTCGACCCGGTTCTCGATCCAGATCCGGGCGCCGAGGATGGCGATCAGGCCGTAGAGCGCGGTGGTGGCGCCGCCGAGCACGCCGGCCGGCACGGTGAGGATCAGCGCGCCGAACTTCGGGCTGAGCCCGAGCAGCACCGCTGCCACCCCAGCCACCCAGTACGCGGCGGTGGAGTAGACCCGGGTCGCGGCCATCACGCCGATGTTCTCCGCGTACGTGGTGGTGCCGGAGCCGCCGCCGGAGCCGGCGAGCACGGTGGCCAGGCCGTCGCCCAGGAACGCCCGGCCCATGTCCCGGTCCAGGTTGCGGCCGGTCATCGCGGCGACCGCCTTGACGTGTCCGGCGTTCTCGGCGACCAGCACCAGGATCACCGGGATCACCAGCACCACCGCGCGCAGGCTGAAGCTCGGCGCGTGGAACTCGGGCAGGCCGAGCCAGGCGGCGTCCCGCAGCCCGTCGACCGCCTTCGGGTCCAGGTCACCGAGGACGGCGGCGAGCAGCCAGCCGACCACCACACCGAGCAGGATGGACAGCCGGGCCAGGAAGCCCCGGAAGGCGACCGTGGCGAGCAGGATGGCGGCCAGGGTCACCACGGCGATCAGCGGCTGGGCCTTCACCCCGGTGCCGCTGCCGCCGCCGTCCCAGGCGACCGGCGCGAGGTTCAGGCCGATGAGCGCGACGATCGCCCCGGTCACCACCGGCGGCATCAGCGCGTCGATCCAGCGCGACCCGGCGAGCTGCACGACGAGCCCGACGGCGGCGAGCGCGACGCCGGCCACGACGATGCCGCCGAGCGCGGGCCCGATGTCCCCGCCGGCCTTCGCCGCCAGTACCGGCGCGATGAAGGCGAAGGACGAGCCGAGGTACGAGGGCAGCCGGTTGCCGGTGATCAGCAGGAACAGCAGCGTGCCGAGCCCGGAGAAGAAGAGCGTGGTCGCCGGCGGGAAACCGGTGATCAGCGGCACCGTGAAGGTGGCGCCGAACATCGCCACGACGTGCTGCACGCCGATGCCGAGAGTGCGCGGCCAGGAGAGCCGTTCGCCGGGGTGGACCACGTCGCCGGGCCGGATGGACCGGCCGTCGCCGTGCACCGCCCAGGCGGACCAGCGGGAGCGCGGCTCGGTGGAGGCTTTGGTCATGGGTCGCCCTTCGCGTCGTCAAGAGGTGACGGGGGCGCTGACGAAACCCAGGAGTCGTTTCTAGCAGAGCACCACCCCGCCCGCCCCGC
>NZ_JBPQTP010000174.1:0-8417 GCF_051386395.1 Micromonospora sp. URMC 106 | reverse complement strand
GCCGCGCCCCGCCGCCTGGGTGGGCAGCGGGGCGCGGCGGTTTGCGGGGCGGCGGGGTCAGCGGCGGCCGGCCGCGTTGCGCTTCTTCTTGAGCTTGCGGTCGTCGCGCAGTTCGACGTACGGCTCCTCGTCCGGCGAGTGGCCCGCCTCAATGGCGCGGCTGCGCTCCAGCTCGGCGTCGAACTCCGCGCCGAGGAGGATCGCGATGTTGCTCAGCCACAGCCAGATCAGGAAGATGATCACACCCGCGAGCGCCCCGTACGTCTTGTTGTACGAGCCGAAGTTGGTGACGTAGAGGGCGAAGAGGCCGGAGATCACCAGCCAGATCACCACGGCCAGCACGCCCCCCGGGCTGACCCAGCGGAACCCGCCGTGCCGCGCGTTCGGTGAGGCCCAGTAGAGGATCGCGAACATCAGGCTGACCAGGAGCAGCAGCACCGGCCACTTGGCGATGTTCCACACGGTCACCGCGGTGGAGCCCAGCCCGATCGCCTCGCCCACCTGCTCGGCGAAGCCACCCGTGAAGACCACGATCACCGCGCTGGCCAGCAGCATCACGCCGATCACCGCGGTGACCCCGATGCGGATCGGCAACGTCTTCCAGATCGGCCGCCCCTCCGGGACGTCGTAGATCGTGTTGGAGGCGCGCATGAACGCGGCGATGTAGCCGGACGCCGACCAGAACGCGGCCAACAGACCGAGGATCGCGGCGAGCCCGGCGAAACCGCCGCTCTGCTGCGCCTGGTTGATCGCCCCCTCGACGATCTGCCGGATGTTCTCCTGGGGAACGGCCTCGTTGACGGTGTCCTTGACGCCCTGCGTCGCGCGCGGGCCGAGCAGGCCGAGGATCGAGACCAGCACCAGCAGGCCGGGGAAGATGGAGAGCACGCCGTAGTAGGTCAGGGCCGCCGCCCAGTCGGTGAGGCTGTCGTCCTGGAACTCGCGGAACGTGCGCCGCAGCGCCGCCTTCCACCCGGCGCCCGGCAGTTCGGCCGGGCTGTCGGGGCCCTCGTCGGGCCCGACCGGGCCACGCCCGGAGCGGTGCCGCTCGGTGCCGGCACCTCGGTCGTTGCGGTCACCGCCCACCCGGCCGGCGGCCACGGCCCCGGAATCGTCACGGTCGCGCCCGCTGCGGGCGGAAGACTCGTCGGAGGCCATCGCCCCTCCCTCTGGTCGGCTTGTGTCCCCTCGACATGCCCCGCCAGCGGCGACGGTTAACCACCTACCTGTAGAGCAACCTGCCCATCCGGCGCGAAGCCACCAGCAGACCGACGGCCAGCACCGCGAGCAGGTAGAGCACGTCGAGCACCCACGCCCAGCCGGGCGTGCCCACGGACACGCCGCGGATCAGGTGCACCGCGCGGTAGAGCGGGGTCACCTCGACCACCCAGCGCAGCAGGGACGGGTATGCCTCGGCGGGGACGAACGTGCCGGAGAAGAGGAAGAGGGTGAACTGGGCCGAGCCCATCAGGTCGAAGTCCTGCCAACTGCGCATGACGGTGGAGACCGTCATGCCGAGCGCGCCGAAGGCGAAGCCGACCAGCACCGCCGCGGGGAAGGCGAGCAGGGCCCGGGCCGCGGTGGTCAGGTCCATCGCCACCATCACCACCAGGAACGCGGCCGAGTAGGCCCCGCCCCGCAGCATCGCCCAGCCCAGTTCCCCGAGGGCGATCTCGAACGGCTGCACCGGGGTGGCGATCACCCCGTCGTACAGCTTCATGTACTTCATCTTGCCGAAGAAGTTGAACGTCGTTTCCGACAGCGCGCCCGTCATCGCCGACGAGGCGAGCATGGCCGGCGCGACGAACGCCGCGTACGTGACCACCTCCCCGCCGGGCAGCGTGAGATCGCCGACCAGCGCGCCCACGCCGACGCCGATGGAGAGCAGGTAGAACAGCGGCTCCACGAAGCCGGAGAGGAGCAGCAGCCAGTAGACGGACTTCAGGGCCGCGACGTTGCGCTCGGCCACCGACGCCGACCGACGGGACGCGGCGGAGACGTCGACCAGCCGGGGCAGGACGAGACTGACCACAGCACCCCTCCTAGACGACGAGCCGGCGACGGAACGCGCGGCGGGCCAACAGCCAGCCGGCGACCGCCCAGGCCGCGAGGTAGAGCAGATGACCGGCGACCGACCACTGCGGAGCGGTGCCGAGCGTCGCCGCCCGGCACAGGTCGACGCCGTGCCACAGCGGCGTCGCGTACGCCAGCCAGCGCAGCGCCGTGGGCAGCGACTCGACCGGGAAGAACACCCCGGCGAACAGCGTCATCGGGATAACCGCGAAGCGGAGCAGCATCGCCAGCCAACTGTCGCTGGACACCACCGCCGCGTACGCGAACGTCGGCGCGGCAACGGCGAGGCCGAGCAGCGCCACCACCGGCAGCGTGGCCACCGCCCACGGCGAACGCAGCGCCCCGAACACCCCCGTCACCAGCAGGAACGCCGCGATGGTGGTGAGCACCCGGAACAGCACGAAGGCTAGGTGGCCGCCGAGGATGTCGCCCACCCGCAACGGCGCCGCGCTCTGCGCGAAGTAGGTCTTGATCCACTGGAAGCTGCTGAACACCGGCCACGTCGACTCGCCGATCGCCGTCTGCACCGCGGTCGACGCGATCAGGCCGGGCACGATCCAGTCCAGGTAGCGCACCCCGCCGACGCCCTGGTCGATGTAGGCCCCGACGCCGACCCCGAACCCGAGCACGGTCAGCACCGGCAGCAGGAAGGACGAGAAGATCCCGGCCCGCCAGGTGCGCCGGTAGCCGACCAGGTGGTGCGCCAGCACCGCCAGCGCCGGCACCCGGGGCAGCGGCGGCCGGGCCTGCTGCGCCACGCTCACGTGACCACCTCGCCTCGCTCCGCGTCCACCACGGCCTTCCTACCCGGGAGGTACGACAGACCGGGGGCCACCCTACGGCGGACCGCGCGCCCTGTCGCCCCGTTTCGCACCGAACACTGTCGACACGGGCAGAAGAAGGGCGGGCAGGAGAAGGCGGGCAGGAGAAGGACGTCGCGACCCAGGCGCGCGCCATCACCCGGCAGCCGGCGCGCGCCAGCCCGGCGGGTCGGCACGCGCCGCACGCGATCAGCGCGTGCCGGCCGGTCGGGGTGGTCAGCGGGTGCGGAGGGCGCGCAGCAGGGACAGCACCGCGGAGCCGAGCAGCAGCAGCCCGGCGCCGGTGCCGACGACCAGGCCCGCCGACACCCCGGAGGCGAGCGCGGTGACCAGCCCGGCCAGCGCGACGGCACACATGGCGGCGCCGAGGGGGCGCAGCAGCGGGTCGCGCAGCACCGGCACGAGCGGGAAGAAGTGCAGCCCCACCACGGCGCACACCAGCACCGGGACGAACTCCGACCAGCCGACGAGGCCGAGCACGGCGGCGCCGATCGCGGCGGCGGCGATCGCGGCGGCGGCGATCAGGAGGTAACGCCGGTCGGCGGCGCGGTCCCGGGCGGCGACGGCGGCCTTCCGGCTGCGGGCCACGACGACCGCGCCGGCCACCGCCGTGAGCAGCGCCGCGCCGCTGCCGACGACGAGCAGAGCCCGCAGCGGGGGGTCGGCGGCCGGCACGCTGAACCAGATGGTGGCGAAGACGCCCAGGTAGAGCGCGCCCAACCCGGCCTGGCGCCGGGACTGGAACTGCAACCTCGACATGACACCCCCGTGCTCGTCACCTGACAGGCGGGTGCCACCGGCCCGCCGATGCTACGGAACCATCCTCGCTGCCGCATCGCGCCGAGCGGGGCCGGCCCGCTCGGCGGGCGGGGGCGCTCCGCCCGGTCAGTCGACCAGGGTGCGGCCGGTCAGGTGGAGGAAGACGTCCTCCAGGCTGCTGCGCCGGATCAGCACGTTGGCGGGCTGCAGCCCCAGCGCGCCGACCTCGGCCACCGCCGCGTCGCCGTCGGAGACGTAGAGCAGGACCCGGTCCGGCAGCACCTCGACCCGCTCCCCCAGGCCGGCGAGCTTGCCGGCGAACGCCTCCTGCGACTCGGCGGCGAACCGCAGCTCCACCACCTCGCGGGTGGCGTGCCGCTCGATCAGCGCGCGGGGCGAGCCCTCGGCGACGATCCGTCCGCCGTCCATCACGACCAGGCGGTCGCAGAGCTGCTCCGCCTCGTCCATGTAGTGCGTGGTGAGCACCAGCGTGACGCCCTGCTGCTTGAGCCGGAACAGCCGCTCCCACACCAGGTGCCGGGCCTGCGGGTCGAGCCCGGTCGTCGGCTCGTCCAGCAGCACGATCTCGGGCTCGTTGACCAGCGCGCGGGCGATGGTGAGCCGCCGCTTCATGCCCCCGGAGAGCGGCTCGACCTTGCTGTCGGCCCGCTCGCTGAGCTGGACGAAGTCGAGCAGCTCGGCGGCGCGCGCCCGGGCCACCCGGCGGGGGATGCCGAAGTAGCGCGCGTAGGTCGTGAGGTTCTCCCGGACGGTCAGCTCGGGGTCGAGGTTGTCGAGCTGGGGGCAGACGCCGAGCCGGGCGCGGATGGCGGGTCCGTCGCGGACCGGATCCAGGCCGAGGATGCGCAGCTCACCGCCGCTGGGCGGGGAGATGCACCCGATCATCCGCATGGTGGAGGACTTGCCGGCGCCGTTGGGGCCGAGGAAGCCGAACGCCTCACCGGCGCGCACCTCGACGTCGATGCCGTCGACGGCGGTGAAGTCGCCGAACCGCTTCACGAGCCCTCTCGCCCGGATGAGTGGCTGAGCCGTGGTCACCGTCCGACCCTAACCGCCCGGTCCGACACCTCCCACCGGATTCGCCGGGCGTGACGCCCGGGCCGCCACCCCGGCGCGCCGCCGGCTGAGGTGCGGCAGTGCCCCGACGCGACCCGGCTGGACCAGCAGGTCTGCACGGAGAGCGACGAGATCACCCTGCGTCACGCGCCGTCGGCGGCGGAGCGTGTGCGCGTGGTCGGCGGTCTGTCGGACGACCCGCCGCGAGCGGCGGGCCCATAGTGGACAACACGGATTCAAACGGCTTACAACAATCCGCATTCCCGCCGAATCTCATTCATATTTCGACCAATAGCGGCCTCGATCAAGGTACCTCTGGGTAATTGTCCACTCCACACCATTACTGACCGCAATCATGATCAGCAATATTCCCTTGGGGTGTGCAATTCGCGTATCGTGCCCCACCGTGTCACCAGTACGTTCCTCCGGCGATTCCGCCCCGCAGCCGCCTTCCGTGACCTCGGGATCCACCGTGGACGACGGCCCGGTGCCGCTGCCGCCAGAGCCGGCGGATCGGACGGATCCCGACGGCGATACGCCCGATCCGCGGGACCTGGCCGCCCAGTTCGAGGACGAGAAGCCGGGACGGGTGCTCTCCGGGCCGGTCGGCGTCCTCGTCACCGGCGCGACGCTGGCGGTCGCGCTGCTCGCCCTCTGGCAGGTGTTCCGGCCGCTCCCGCAGGGCAGCAAGTTCTACCTGATCATTTTCCTGGCCGGCGTCCTGCCGATCGTCTTCCTGGCGTACCCGGCGAACCTGCGACTGCCCCGGCGAGTGCGGCGCGGGGCACGACAGCCGGACGGGGCGGGCCCGCCCGACGTCGGGAACCGCGTCGAGGGCGGCGGCCCGAGCGTGGCGGACTGGGTGCTGGCCGCGGCGGCGCTGGTCAGCTGCCTCTACCCGGTGCTGCCGGTCCCCCTGGGCGCCGGTGGCGGCGGGTACGACGCCTTCCTCGACCGGCAGGGCCTGCTGGTCGGGGTCGACGTGGCCATGGGCACCGTACTGCTCCTGTTGCTGCTGGAGGCGTGCCGGCGCACCACCGGGTGGATCCTGCCGGCCGTCTGCCTGGTCTTCCTCGGCTACGGCTACTACGGCGGCCTGCTGCCCCAGTCCTGGCCGGTGGCGCACGCCGGCCTCGACTTCGGTCAGCTCGTCGACGCCTTCTACAACTCCGACAGTGGCTTCTTCGGCACCCCGCTCGACGTCGCGGCGACGTACATCGTGCTGTTCACCATCTACGGAGCGGTGCTGGACCTCTCCGGGGCCGGGCGGTTCTTCGTGGAGCTGTCCGCCGCCGCCTTCCGGCGCTCCCGGACGGCCGCCGGGCGCACCGCCGTCGCCTCCGGATTCCTGCTCGGCACCGTCTCCGGCTCGGGCGCGGCGACGACGGTCAGCATCGGCGCGGTCACCTGGCCCGTCCTGCGCCGGGCCGGCTACCCGCCGGAGCGGGCGGGCGGCATGCTCGCCGCGGCCGGCGTCGGGGCGATCCTGTCCCCGCCCACCCTCGGCGCGGCGGCCTTCATCATCGCCGAGTACCTCGGCGTGTCCTACCTCCAGGTGCTCGGCTGGGCGACCGTCCCGACGGTGCTGTACTACCTCGGCATCCTGCTGGCGGTGGAGATCGACGCCCGGCGCTCGGGGGTGCGCCCGGTGGTGCTCGACACCGCCTCGCCCTGGCGGCTGCTGGGCCGGTTCGGCTACCACTTCCTCTCGCTGCTCGCGATCGTCGTGCTGCTCGCCGTGGGCTTCTCCGCGACCCGTGCCGTGGTGGTGGCCACCGTCCTGGCCGCCGCGCTGTCCTTCCTGGACCGGCGGCACCGGCTCACCCCCGCCCGGCTGCTCGCCGCCCTGAGCGCCGGCGTGCGCGGGGTGCTCGCCGTGAGCGCGGTCTGCGCCGCGGCGGGCATCATCACGGCCACCACCACCAAGACCGGCCTCGGCCCGCAGGCCGCCGCGCTGCTGGTCAGCGGGGCGCAGGCCGTCAGCTCGGACCCGGCCGTGGTGCTGGCGCTCACCGCGCTGCTCGCCGCCGTCGCCCTCACGCTGCTCGGGCTGGCCGTGCCGGTCACCGCGTCGTTCGTGATCGGCTGGGTGATCATCGGTCCGGCCCTGCTGGACCTGGGCGTCACCGCGCCGGCCGCGGCCATGTTCGTCTTCTACTTCGCGGTCCTGTCCGAGGCGTCCCCACCGACCGCGCTCGCCGCGGTGGCGGCCGCCGCCGTGACCGGCGGCCGGCTGGTGCCGACCATGTGGCAGACCCTGCGGTACGCCCTGCCGGCGTACCTCATCCCGCTCGCCTTCGTGGTCACGCCGACCGGCCTGGGGCTGCTCGGCATCGGGGGCGCGCGGCGGATCGCCGTGGCCGCGGTGGTCGCCGCCCTCAGCGTCGCCGTGCTGGCGGTGGCGGCGGGCGGCTGGCTGCCCGGCGTCGGCCCGGCCGGCACGCCGGAGCGCGTCCTCGGCGCCCTCGCCGGGCTGACGCTGCTCTGGCTCGAACCCGTACCCGTCGCGGTCGGCGCCGTCCTGGCTGCCGTCATGGTGACGGGTGTGCTCGTCAGACGCGGCACCGCCGGCCCGCCCGGCGTGCCGCCAGCAGGTCAACCGGTGAACCATGGGGAGGAGAAACAGTGAGACGGATCAACGTGCGGATCGCCGCGGGGGTGGGTGCGCTGGCGCTCGTCGCGGCGGGCACCGCCGGTTGCGGGGGCCGTCAGGACGGCGCCACGAAGGACGACGCCGCCAGTGAGATCACCTGCAAGGTCACCGAGAGCACCCGCGTCGGCATCGCCACCGGCAACGCCACGGGCGTCTACTACGTGGTCGGCAACGCCCTCGCCGGCCAGCTCTCCGGGGCGACCGACGGCAAGCTGAGCGGCACCGCCGCCGAGACCGGCGCCTCGGTGCAGAACATCGAGCAGCTCGTCGGCGGCCAGTACGACGTGGCCTTCTCGCTGTTCGACACGGCGGTCAACGCGGTGCAGGGCAAGGGCACCTTCACGGCCCCGCAGCCGGTCGAGGCGCTCGCCCGGATCTACGACAACTACACGCAGGTCGTCGTCCGGGCCGACGCGGGGATCAACTCGGTCGCCGACATGAAGGGCAAGAAGATCTCCACGGGCTCCCCGAAGTCCGGCACCGAGGTCATCGCCAACCGCCTGCTGGAGGCCGCCGGCCTCGACCCGGCGAAGGACATCCAGGCGCAGCGGCTCGACCTGACCAAGACCGTCGAGGGCGTCAAGGACGGCAGCATCGACGGCTTCTTCTGGTCGGGCGGGGTGCCCACGGGCGGCGTGACGGACCTGTTCACCACGGCCGGCGACAAGGTGAAGTTCATCGACATCACCCCGCTGCTGCCCAAGATGGCCGAACTCAACCCGGCGTACCAGGCGGGCACGATCAAGGCGGACGTCTACAAGACGTCGGCGGACACCCCGACCATCGTGGTGCCGAACGTGCTGCTGGTCCGCAAGGACCTCAACGCCGACGTGGCCTGCGCGATCACCCGGACGGTGTTCGACAAGAAGGACGCCCTGGCCCAGGCCAACCCGGCGGCCAAGGGCATCAGCCTGGACACCGCCCGCAGGACCGACCCCGTGCCGCTGCACCGCGGCGCGGCCAAGGCGTTGCAGGACCTCGGCGCGAGCTGACCGTCGGTGCCGGGTCCGGGCGTTCCCGCCCGGCCCCGGCAC
>NZ_JBPQTP010000173.1:0-8454 GCF_051386395.1 Micromonospora sp. URMC 106 | reverse complement strand
GGCCAGGTCGAGCACCTGGAGGTAGAGCCGCTCGCTACCGATCTCCGCGTACCGGCCGATCTTGTCGACGACCTCTGCGGGGGTGCCGGCGTCGGTCGGGGGCCGGGCGTCGTGCCCACCGGGTACGCCCCGGCCGGCGGCGGCCCGGCGCCGAGCGGGCCGATCTCCTTCGCCGGGTGGAACACGTCGCCCCGTGGGGCGGGGTCGTGGTAGGTGCTCATCGGCGTAGGGTTCCCCGACGACGCCGGTGGTAACCGCTGCCGACCGGCCGGTGACAGCCGACGACCACGGCCGGGCAGACAGGGGATCGACGTGGAACTGGACGGTGCCAGAGTGACCCGGACGGGCGGCCCGCCGCCTCCCCCGGGCGGCGACGCGCCGCCCGGCGACGCGACCGGGGCGGTGCCGGGCACCAACTGGGCGGGCAACGTCAGCTACGCCGCCCGCCGGCGGCACCGGCCGTCCTCGCTGGACGAGGTGCGCCGGCTGGTGGCGGGCAGCGACCGCGTCCGGGCCATCGGCACCGGGCACTCGTTCAACCGGCTCGGGGACACCGCCGGCGACCTGGTCTCGCTGGCGGGGCTGCCCGCGACCGTCGCGCTCGACCCGGACCGGGGGACCGTCTCCGTGCCGGCCGCCATGCGGTACGGGGACCTCGCCGCCCGCCTGCACGAGCGGGGGTACGCCCTGGCCAACCTCGCCTCCCTGCCGCACATCTCGGTCGCCGGGGCGGTCGCCACCGGCACCCACGGCTCGGGCGAGACCGTCGGCAACCTGGCCACGGCGGTCGCCGGGCTGGAACTGGTGACGGCCGACGGCGACCTGCTGACCGTGGACCGGGCGGCGGACGGGGACACGTTCGCCGGGATGGTGGTCTCGCTCGGCGCGCTGGGCGTGGTCACCCGGCTCACCCTCGACGTGGTGCCCGCGTACGACCTGCGCCAGTACGTCCGCCTCGGCCTGCCCCGCGAGGCGCTGGACGCGGCGTTCGCCTCGGCGTACAGCGTCAGCGTCTTCACCGACTTCCGCGGTCCCCGGCTGCGGGAGGTGTGGCTGAAGCAGCACGCGGACGCCGCCCCGCCCCCGGCGGACTGGCTGGGCACGACGGCGGCCGACGGGCCGCGGCACCCGGTGCCCGGCCTGCCGGCGGAGAACTGCACCGCGCAGCTCGGCGCGCCCGGGCCGTGGCACGAGCGGCTGCCGCACTTCCGGCTCGGCTTCACCCCGAGCAGCGGCGACGAGCTCCAGTCGGAGTACCACGTGCCGCGCGGCGCGGGGGCGGCCGCGCTGGCCGCGCTGGAGCCGGTCGCGCACCTGATCGCGCCGGTGCTCCAGGTCTGCGAGCTGCGGGCGGTCGCGGCCGACGGGCTCTGGCTCAGCCCGAACCACGGGCGGGACAGCCTCGCCCTCCACTTCACCTGGGTCGCCGATCCGGCGGCGGTGCTGCCGGTGGTGGCGGCGGTGGAGGAACAGCTCGCCCCGTTCGTGCCGCGCCCGCACTGGGGGAAGGTCTTCGGTCTCGCCCCGGCGGCGGTCGCCTCGGCCTGGCCCCGGTACGCCGACTTCCTGGACCTGGTGAGCCGGCTCGACCCGGCCGGGAAGTTCCGCACCGACCTGCTGGACCGCTACTTCCCCCGAAGCTGACGGCCGGGCTGGCGCCTTGCCCAGGGGCTAGCGGCCGGGCCGGCCGGCGAGCTGCTCGCGCAGGCTGCCGCGCTGCACGGCCCGGCTGATGTCGCTCGGCGAGACGATTCCGACCAGTCGGCCGTCGGTCACCACCAGGGCCCGCCCGTCGGCGCACTCGCTGAGCCGGGGCAGCAGGTCGTTCAGCGACTCCTCCGGCCGCGCCAGCACCAGCTCGTCGGCGCGGCAGGCCACCTCGCCCAGGGTGGTGGCGGCCCGCCGGTCCGCCGGGATGCCGCGCACCCGGTCGAGGGTGACCAGGCCGACGGGGCGGTCGTCCTCGGTCAGCGGCAGCGCCGAGTGCCGGTACGCGAAGAGGTAGTGGTCGACGAAGTCGGCCACCGTCATCTGCCCGGACGCGGTCTGCGGCTGCGGCGTCATCACGTCGGCGACCCGCACGCCGCGCAGCGCGCTGCCCATCCGGGCCTGCCGTTCCTCCATGCCGGCGGCGCCGATCAGGAACCAGCCGATCAGGGCGAGCCACAGCCCGCCGAAGCCGACCCCCGCCAGGAACTGCCACAGCCCCAGGCCGATCAGCAGCGCGCCGAGCACCCAGCCGGCCCGGGCGGCGACGACCGACGCCTTCGTCCGGTCGCCGGTCGCCTTCCAGACCGCCGCGCGCAGCAGCCGCCCGCCGTCCAGCGGGGCGGCGGGGAGCACGTTGAAGACCGCGAGCAGCACGTTGATGCCGGCCAGCCAGGACACCGAGCCGAGCAGCAGCCCGTCCGCCCCGGCCAGGGCGAGCACCACCGCGATCGCGCCGAAGAAGAACCCGATCAGCAGGCTCACCAGCGGGCCGACCCCGGAGATGCGCAGCTCCGCGCCGGGGTTGGGCGCCTCGCCGCGCAGCTCGGCCACCCCGCCGAAGAGCCACAGGGTGATGCCGCCGACCTCCAGCCCGTTGCGCTTGGCGACGACCGCGTGCGAGACCTCGTGGGCGAGCAGCCCGAGGAAGAAGACGACGGCCGCGGCGAGCCCGGCGAGGGCGTACGCGATCACCGGCCGGTCCGGGTAGGCCCGGGGGAACTGGTTGACCGACAGCCCCCAGGCGATCAGCGCGAAGATGACCAGGACGCTCCAGTTGACCCCGACCGGAACGCCCGCGATCCGGCCGAGCCGGAAACTCGCCCTCATGCCTGCGTACTACCCGGGACGGTCACACCCATGCGCCAAGACGGTGCCGGGGCCCGGCGCGGCCCGTCAGGCCGTCGGGGGCGGGGCGGGCAACTCGTCGACCACCACCACCTCGGTGCCGGGGCGGACCTCGGCCAGCAGCTCCCGCTGCCCGCTCTTCGTCAACCGGATGCAGCCGTTGGTGGTGTTCTCGCCCAGCTCGCCGTCGTGGTACCAGCTGTGCACGCCGATGTGCGCGCCGCGCAGGCCGGGTGGCACCGAGTCCGGGTCGTCGGGCACGGAGCCGAGGGCGAAGATGTCCACGCCCCCGTACACGCTCTCCGGCGGCGGGGTGCGGCCGAGGATGAAGGTGCGGCCCAGCGGGGTCTCCTGGCCGCGCTGGCCGAGGCTGACCTCCCAGGAGCGGACGGCCCGCCCGGCGCGGTACCAGGTCAGCCGGTGCGGTCTGCGCTCGACCACGATCTGGTCGCGCAGCGGCACGGTGGTGAAGCCGCCGGGTGGCAGCCAGGCGAGGGTGCGGTTGGCCGAGGGAAGCAGCACCGCGGTCCAGCCGGCGCGCCGCTGGGCGATCGGCATGGTCAGCTCGACGCCGCTGATGGTGGGGTCGAGGAAGGCCAGCGGCTTGCCGCCGGGGGCGGTGTAGGCGGCGATCCGGCGGGTCGGGTGCAGGCCCTCGGTCAGCGGCGTGGTGTCCAGCGCGCCCGGGTCGGCCGGGAAGCCCTTGGGCGCCGGGTCGTAGTCGACCACCGGCAGGTCGTCCGGCGCGGGCGCGGCCACCGGCACCCGCTCCGGGGGCGTGGCGGTCGGCGCCGCGCGGGTCGGCGCGGGCGGACCGACGACCGGCGGGGCGGGGGGCGCGTCGCCGGGCGTCTGCGCCCAGCCCGTGGCCCCGGCGGCCAGCAGGAGCAGGGGTACGCCGACGGCGGCGGCCAGCCGGCCGGCCTGTCGCCGGGTGATTCGGTCAAAACGCACAAAGACACTGTAACGGGTGGAGAGGGCCGGAACCCCCCGTCCCGGCCGGAATGTCGGCCGGGGCGGGGGCGTCGGTCGCGGCGTCAGCTCAGGCGCGCGCCGGCGTGGATGGCGATCGCGTCGTGGGCGGGCACGTCGGCCGCGAACCAGCCGTTGCCGTCCACCGTGATCACCGGCCCGCTGCACGTGCCGTTGCCGAAGGTGCCGTGGATGACGTCGCAGTAGCGGCCGGCCGGCAGCCCGGTGTAGTAGGACCGGCCGGTGATCGCGTGGTCCTCGTCGTTGACGGTCAGGTAGCCCCGGCCGGTCCGGCTGAAGGCGATGTGGTTGTTGCCGTTGTCGTACCAGTTGGCGACGCCGGCGCCCTCGGTGGCGTTGCGGAAACCGACCATGTTGGCGATCACCGGCCAGCGGTGCTCGCACTCCCAGCCCGAGTAGCAGGTGGTGTCGAGGGTCCGGCCCGAGCCGTCCGAGGGTGGGCCCTGGTCGCGCTGGCTGAACGTGTAGCTCGACATGACCGTCGGGGAACCGTACGGCCAGCCGAGCATGAACGCGTTGGCCAGCGCGTAGATGCCCCGGTCGCGGTAGGTCAGCACGCCGCCCACGTCCCGCTGGGTGTCGTGGTTGTCCACGAAGACCGCAGCCGAGGCGCTGGGCAGGTGCCCCCAGCCCTCGCCGAAGTTGCGCAGGTAGGCGAGCCTCTCGGAGCGGAAGACCCGGGCCAGGTCCTTGCCGTAGCGGAACTCGTGCACGTCGCCGTTGCCGGTGTACTCGCCCGGCTGGATCGGCTCACCCGCGCCGTGGATGACCTCCTGCACGATGTACGCCGAGCGGGACAGCTTGCCCTTGATGGCGGCGATGTCGGCGGCCGGCATGTGCTTGCTGGCGTCCATCCGGAAGCCGTCGACGCCGAGCGAGAGCAGGTCGTTGAGGTAGCCGGCGATCTTCGTCCGGACGTAGTCGGACTCCGTCTTCAGGTCGGCGAGGTTGACCAACTCGCAGTTCTGCACCTCCCACCGGTCGCCGTAGTTGGCGATGTCGTCGCCGCCGTTGCGGCCGCAGTGGTGGAAGTCCTGCGTCTGGTAGATGCCCGGGTAGTCGTAGTGGCCGTACGACGAGCCGGCCCAGCCGGTGCCGCCGTTGTCCTGCCCGGACATGTGGTTGACGACCGCGTCGACGACGACCTTCACGCCGGCGGCGTGGCAGGTGTCGACCATGGACTTGAACTGGGCGCGGGTGCCCTTGCGGGACTCGATCCGGTAGCTGACCGGCTGGTACGCCAGCCACCACTGCGAGCCCCGGACGTGTTCCTGCGGCGGGGAGACCTGGACCCAGCCGTAGCCCTTCGGGCCGAGGGTGGTCCGGCACTCGGTCGCCACCGAGGCCCAGTTCCACTCGAAGAGGTTGGCGATGACCTTCTTGCTGCCGGCCGGCGCCGCGGTGGCCGGGGGTGCCGTCGCGGTGACGGGGACGATCAGGCTCGCGATCACGCCGAGGGCGACGATCGCCGACAGACGCCGACGTCTCTGCATCGAGGACTCCTGACGGGGGTGCGGGGGACGGGTGGCGGTGCGGGCCGGAACCGGGTGGCGGTGCGGGCCGGGGGAAGCTCGCTGCCGGTGTCTTGCATGCCGGCCTGAAAATTTCTGAAAGATTACAAGCGTGTTGCGACGGCTGTCAACGAATGGACATGTGTCACTGCGCAGGGCGCCACGACGGGCGGCCGGACCGGACCGGGTCCGCTCCATGCCACGCGGTGGCCGGACGGACCGGGCCCGCCGTACACGCGCGCCGCGGCCCGACGGTTCGACGCCCGTGCGGAGAATTTCGCCGCGCCGCTGATCCGCCCGCCGCGCCGGTCCGTACTCGATGGGGAGGCAGGCGGTGCGCCGCCGCGAGACGATCGAGGAGCAGATGGCCCGGGCACAGCAGAACCAGAAGGCGGCCGTCCGGACCGCCAGCACCAGCCGGGGGGTCCGCACCCGGTCCCGCCCCGCGGTGGTCCTGTTGACCGTCTCCGCGCTCGCCGCCGCGTGGGCCGTCACGATGCTCACCGGCGTCGGCTCCACGGCGTACGCCTACGGGTTCTTCTTCACCGAGTTCTTCGCCGGGGTGATCGCCCTGGTGGCGCTGAGCCTCACCGTGATGCTGGGGCTGCTCGCCACCGACCGGCTGGTCCTGCTGATCCGGCACCGGGTGCTGCTGCAGTCCGCGCACCGGGCCACCGGCATCCTCGGCGTCGCCGGGCTGGTCTGCCACGTGCTCACCAAGGTCGCCACCGGCCGGGCGGCGAGCACCGACGCGGTGGTGCCCTTCGTCGGCGGGCGGGGCCTCTACGTCGGGCTCGGCACCGTGGCCGCGCTGCTGATGGTGAGCGTGCTCTGGACCGGCGTCGTCCGGGCCCGCTTCGCCGGTGTCGGTCCGAAGTGGCTCTGGCGGACGCTGCACTCCGCCGCGTACCTCTCCTGGCCGTTCGCCATCCTGCACGGCCTCAACGCCGGGCGACCGGCCGGTTCGTGGGTGGTGCTGAGCTACCTCGCCTGCGTCCTGCTGGTCGTGCTGGCGCTGCTGGTCCGGCTCTCGGTGAGCCTCGGCCGGCGCAGCCGGGAACGGCACCAGGCCGCCGCGATGAACGCGGCGCTGGCCGGCCGGCCGGCCGAGGACGCCCGGGGCCGGTCGCTGCTCCGGGGCCGGCGCCGTCGTGGGGCGACGAAGCAGGACAGCCCGGACTGGGCGGAGGCCACGGTCGCCGGGACGTGGACCGCGCCCGCCGCGCGACGGCCCGACCCGGAGCGGTTCGCCGTGCCCGTCGTCCCGGAGCCCGGAACGCTGCGCGAGCCCGTGCGCCCCGGCCGCCGCCGGGAGGAGGAGCCGGCGATCCGGGGGGAGGGGGGCCGGTCCCGCCGCCGCGCCCCGGAGCCGGCGACCGGCCGGCGCCGCGACGAGGAGCGGGAGCCCTTGGTCGGGCGCCCGTCCCGGCGCGAGGAGGAGCGGGAGCCGGTCGTCGCGCGCCCGTCCCGGCGTGAGGAGCAGCGGGAACCCGTCGTCGCGCGGCCGTCCCGGCGCGGCGAGGAGGAAGCCGCCCCGGCCGGCCGGCGCCACCGGTACGCCGAGGACGGCCCCCGCCGGGCCGAGGTGGCGGCGGGCGGCCGCTACTCCGCGCCGCCCCGCCGGGCGGAGCCCGAGGAGCCCTGGGACAGCCCGCTCCGCTGGGCGAGCAGCCCGCCAGTCTCGGCCGGCTCCGTCTCGGCCGGGCCGGTCTCCGGTGGGCCGATCTCCGGCGGACCGGTCTCCGCCGCGCCGCGCAGCGGCGGGGGCCGGCACAGCGCCGAGGACGACCTGGACGTCGAGCCGGACTACTGGCGCCCCCCGGCCCGGTACGTCCCGGACGACGTTCCGCTGCCCGCCGACGACACCCCGACCCTGGTCGACCTCGCCTCCCGGCGGGCGCGCCGGGCCGCCGGCGAGGGCCGGTCCGGGCGCCGCCGCCGCGCCACCGCCGACGCCGTCGACGGGGCGTACTGGGCCGGGCTGCGGGGAGAGGCGAAGTGACGCGTACGACCGTGCCCCCGGTGGCCTGCGTCGGCGAGGCCCGGCTCACCGCCGGTTTCGCCGAGTTCGGCCGGCTCGACCTGCCCGCACACGAGGAGGTGCACGGGCCGCTCGGACCGATGGAGCCGGCCAACCTGCTCCGGCTCGCCGAGGGTGCCCAGCTCAGGGGCAGGGGCGGGGCGGGTTTCCCGTTCGCGCGCAAGCTCCGCGCGGTGCTGGAGTCCGGCGAGCGGCAGGACCTCTCGGCGGTGGTGGTGGTCAACGCCACCGAGGGGGAGCCGGCGAGCTGGAAGGACAAGGTGCTGCTCACCCGGGCCCCGCACCTGATCCTCGACGGCGCGGCGCTGGCCGCGTACGCGCTGGACGCCGACGAGATCATCGTCGGGGTAACGGACGACGGGGTGGGCCGCGACTCCCTGACCGAGGCGCTCCAGGAGCGCCGGATGCCGGTGCCCACCAGCATCGTCACCGTGCCGCACCGGTTCATCTCCGGCGAGGGCGGCGCGCTGGTCAACGGCATTAACGGCCTGCCGCACATCCCGCCGGGCACCAAGCGGCGCTCCAGCGACTCCGGCGTCGGCGGGCTGCCCACCCTGCTCTCCAACGCCGAGACGTACGCCCAGCTCGCGGTCGCCGCCCGGCTCGGCCCGTACGAGTACGCGGCGCTCGGCACCGACGACGAGCCCGGCACGGTGCTGCTCACCGTCACCGGCGCGGCGCGGCGGCCGGCGGTGGTGGAGTGTGCCGCCGGCACGCCGCTGCGGGAGATCCTCGACCTCTGCGAGGCGCCGGACGGGCCGGGCGTCCTGACGGGCGGCTACCACGGTAAGTGGATCACCCAGGAGGCGGCGGACCGGGCCGTGATCTCCCGCGCCGGGCTGGCCGCGGTCGGCGGCACCCTCGGCGCCGGCATCATCGTCCCGCTGGGCGCGGACACCTGCCCGCTCGGCGAGGCCGCCCAGGTGGTGCGCTACCTGGCCGGTGAGTCGGCCGGGCAGTGCGGGCCCTGCCGGATGGGACTGCCCGACCTGGCCCGCGCGGTCGACCTGGCGGTCTCCGGCAGCGCCCCGGTGGAGGTGGTCCGCGCCGCCGCCGGCGACGTGAAGGGCCGGG